>NZ_VLJG01000009.1:0-106971 GCF_007829415.1 Aminobacter sp. J44
AGAGGCCACACTCGTCGCTTGGATACAAGCCACCGGCACCCGAGGCCATCATCTGGCCTGCGCCAGCAAGCGGAGCAGCACCGTCATCTGCCCGGGCAATAGCCCCAAGGCCGATCATGAACTAAGATTGAAACCGGACCACCCTATGGGGTCAGGCCAATCACTGAACTGTTGAGCATAGTTCCATGTACATTAGAAATAATAATCACCTCACGAGTCGTAGTGCTGTGTTTAGTCGCGAGAGGTGTTTTACGCGCCCGAGGTGACGGTATTCCGGTCGTTGAGCCTCGACCCGAGTAGAACAGTGAGGGTGCGACACCTGGCGCCCGAACCACCTCCGGCCAAAGACAAAAAAAGAACCGCGCCAGGATCCCTGAGCGCGGTTCATAAGAATCAAGTTGCGGAGATGGTCTACTCGTCGCTGAACACCATTCGGAACGCGACAGGCTCATAAGCCTCGAGGAGTTTCATTGCGAATTCCCGCGGTGGTACGTTCAGGGCTTCCGCCCACATCTCCCAGCGCTCCGGAACAATCTTGCCCTGGCCGAGTTCGATCTGCGAAATGTAGGTATAGTACAGCGTGCCGACTTTCGCGGCGAATTCGCGCTGCGTCATTCCCAGCGCCTCGCGCCGTTCCCTCAGCCAGCGGCCAAGTTCGGCGCGATTTTTCGATCGGTCTACAGCACTAATATCAGCGCTGGTTCTGCCTCGTGCCATGTGAACCTACCTTCCCGCCCCCAGCCACTGCTGATTGCAAATGAGCCTGTTCGGCTCGGACGATACACCGGAATTCCAGTGAATGCATTTCATCCCGATCCGTACCCGCAGAAGGTTGTTGTGGTCAAGCTAGCATATTGTAGCATTTGATGTACTTCTCTTGCGGATTGTGAGTTAGCGGGCCAGTGAAACGTGGACCTCCACCGCCTCATCCCCCGTCCGCCACTCCACGCCGAAGATCGGCGTTGCCTCGCTGCGGCCTTTGACAGCGATGCGGTCGAGTTCGCGAATGTTGAAGCGGTCCGCGACGCGGCGGGCGGTTTCGGGACCGATGATGACGGGGGCGTCGTAGTCGCGGGTCTTGCCCTCGAGGCGCGAGGTGAGGTTCACGGCGTCACCGATCGCCGAATAGTCGAAGCGCATCTGCGAGCCCATGTTGCCCACCACACACTCGCCGGTGTTGATGCCCACCCCGATGCCAAGCCGCAGCGGCTCGCCCTCGCCAATCGTCTCGCCCTCGAGCTCCTCGTTGAGGCGGTCGATCGCCTCCTGCATCCTGAGCCCCGCGCGCACGGCCTTAGCGGCATGGTCCGGCTCGTCCATCGGCGCGTTCCAGAACGCCATGATGCAGTCGCCAATATATTTGTCGATGGTACCGCCTTCCTCGAGCACGATGCGCGACAGCGGATCGAGCAGGCGGTTGATGAGGCCGATGAGCCGCTGCGGGTCGTCCTTCAGCTTCTCGGCGATGGTGGTGAAGCCGCGCACGTCGGCTAAGAGGATGGAGAGCGTGCGCTTCTCGCCGCCGAGTTTAAGCTGCGACGGGTCGCTCGCCAGCCGCTCGACCAGCACCGGCGACAAATATTGCGAGAAGGCGCGGACGATCTCGCGCCGCTGCCGGCTTTCCGACGCATAGTCCCATGCCGCCTGCGCAGCGGCGACGAGGACGAAACCGAGCGCGGGGGCGAGCGGCGGCACGAAGACGCGCGCCTGGTGAAGCAGGACATACGAGCCGAGCGCGATGACGGCGAGCGCCACGAGACCGGCGGCAACGGTGTAGGCGCTGCTTGCGCGCCAGACGGCGGCCGCCAGCACCGCAAGGCCGAGCACGACAAGGCGCGTCTCCTCGTTGGCGGCGCTGACGAGGAGGCCAAGGCGCAGGTTCTCGTAGAGCGTTGCCTGGATCTCCGCCCCGGCGACCAGCCGGCCGGTGCGCCAGGTGGCGGACGTGGCGTAGGCGTCGGCACCGCCGGCTTCGACCGTCGGCGCGTTCTGGAGGCTGAGGCCGACGATGACGGTCTTGCCGCGGAAGAAGTTTTCCGGAAGCGAGGTTTCCGGTTCCAGCGCCTGATAGTAGCTGACGGTCGGAAAAGTGCGGCTGGGCCCGAACACCTGCACGAGCCCGCGTCCGACCTTGTCGAGCTCGTGACCGGCGGCACGCAACAGCTGCGCAGCAAAGCCGTCGGGATAAAGCGGCATGCGCCTGAGCGCCCCGTCGCCGTCGAGCGAGATGGTGGCAATGCCGTGCAGCGCGCCCGCATCGGTCAGCTCGGGAAGCGGCATCACCCGCACCAGCTGGTCGGCGTGCTGCGAGGAAAGCACGGTTTCGTCGGCCGCCAGCACGACGTCGCCGCCGACGGCGGCGGCAAGGGCTGCATCGGCTTCCGGATTGCTCGGGTCGGCAAAAATGATGTCGAGGCCGATCGCCTTCGCGCCTGCCTTGCGCAGCGCCTCGACAAGGTCGGCATGGACGCCGCGCGGCCACGGCCATTGCAGGGCAAGGTCGGCGAGCGACGGCTCGTCGATGGCGACGATCACCGGCGCCTCGGGGTCGACTGGCGGGACGCCGAGGGTCGAGATGACGTCGAAGGCGCGCAGCTCGAGCAGCCGCCATGGCGTCGAGCTGGACAGGGCCGCGACGCCGATGAGCACGGCGGCAACGATTACCGCGAGCCCGTTGCGTCGGTCCCCGCGGCTGATGCGCCACGGCACCTGAAGTGCCATCAGAAGCGAACCTTGATCGAGCCGGTAAAGGTCCGGCCCCAGCCTGGCGTCGCCGGCGCCACCTCGAACTTTTCGTCGAGCAGATTGTAGGCGGCGAACTCGATCAGGAAGCGCTTGTCGAACGGCTCGAAGGTGGCAAAAGCATCGACCGTCCAGTGCCCCGGCAGCGTCGGCCCGGTGTCGGAGCCCAGGCGCTTGCCGACATAGGTGCCAGCGAGCGTCAGCTTGACGTTTGCCGGGTTCACCCAGGTCACGCCCACCCGCGCCGAAGTTTCCGGCACGAACGGCAGCGGCTCGCCAAAGCCGAGGCTGTTCGGGTCGCGGTTTTCGGAGCGCGTATAGGCGAAGGTGCCGAACAGGCCAAAGCCGTGGCCGAGCTGGACATTGGCGGTGGCCGCGACGCGGTCGATGCTGCCGCGGGCAAGGGCGGTCGACTCGATCGTGCCGGGCGTGGTGATCGACAGGTTGCGCAGGTTCTGGTGCTGGTAGTCGAGCGTCGTGAACAGGTGCTTGTTCCACTCCGCGCTCCAGCGGGCGGCAAAGGTTTCGGCGCTGCCGCCGATGTCGAGCGGCGCCTGGTTGGGCTGCAGCCCGACGATGCCGACCGGCGCCAGCGATGTGTCGTTGATGCTGTTGGTCTCGCGGATGTAGCCGCCGCTCAGCCAGTGGTCCTGGAAGGGCGACCAGGAGATGCCGACGCGCGGGTCGACGCGGGACAGCGACATGTCGCCGTCGATGAAGGTGCCGAACAAGCCCGCTTCCGCACGCAGGTCCGGGCGCATGTCCCAGAGCGCATCGGCATAGGCGCGGCCGAAGCGCAGGTCGAGGCTGCGCCCGTCGACCGTCTCGTCCGAACCGAACGGGAAGATCAGCAGGTCGCGCCAGCTCTGGTCATAAGATAGCGTGCCAGCCTCGACGCCATAGCGCCAGGTCACGTCGCCGGTCGCAACCGTGTGATTCACCGCGCCGGTATAGGTGCGCTGGCTGACCGAGGCCGAGGTTTCGCGGGCGGCCACCACGTCGGGAATCGTCGTGTCGATCAGCAGGCCCTGCTCGAGGCTCGACTGGTCGAGGTCGGTGACGAAGAAGGCGGTGTTGAGGACGTTCCTGTAGCCGAAGGTATGGCTCCAGCCGACGCCGCCTCGCGAGGAGCGCAGGTCGAGGTAGCGGTTGTAGTTCAGTGCGTCGAACGCCAGCGTCGGATCGTTGAGCAGCACCGTCGCGTCGGTGATATTCGGCTGCCAGCGGTTAAGGTCGGCATAGACGACGACGCGGTCGTAGGGTGTCGGGCGGGCGGTGAAATAGCCCTGGCCCGAGATGAGCTCGTTGTCGAGGTCGAGCCGGGCGAAGGGCACGCCCGTGCCGGGGGCGTTGCGCTCGCGCAAATCGTCGTCGCGCTTCATGCTGCCGGACAGATAGAGGCTCCACGGGAATGGCGAGACGTTGAACGCCTGCACCTCGCCAGAAGCCGTCCAGCCGTCCCCGTCGCCGTTGCGGATGAAGCCGCCGCCGGCCGCACCCTCGATGAACGGGCGGCGCAACAGGTTGGCGCTTCGCGAGCGGCCCGCCAGCATTTCCGGCGTCAGCATCAGCCCCTGGAACAGCGAGGAGAAGCTGCGCACCGTCGTGGTCGGGGCGACAGGATCGCGGCCGGGCTCCATCGAGGTGTAGAATGGGTCGGGCGCGCCGGATACCGCCTGGTCGAGCAGCGTCGTGCCCGCGAACGGGTCGAACACGGCGTCGCCATAGAAGCGGCCCCACGCGTCGAGGCCCTGCAGGCGGAAGGCGTTGTTGAGCAGCGAGCCGGCATCACGGTTGCCGGTGAGCGCGGCATAGTTGCCGCCGCGCGCCCGCGAGCGTTTCAGTGTCTCCTGCGCATGGCGGATCGCCCCGTCGGCATCGTAGTCGTCGATCGCAATCGCCGTCGCAAAGGAGGAGGTGGCCGGGTCGTTCGGGTCGAGCCGGTCGGCGTTGCGCAGCGCCTGTTCGGCCGGCACGCGGTCGCCGGACTCGTAATGGGCGGCGCCCAGCATCAGCAGGCCCTGGGCATAGGCGGGGTTAGCGGTGGTGCCGGCGAGAAGGTCCGCGCGCGCCTTGTCGAGCTCGCCGGTCTGCATGTGGTAGCGGCCACGCGCAATCAGCGCGACGTCGAAGGCGGGATCGAGCTCAATGGCGCGCTTCAGCGAAGCTTCCGCCTCCCGCTCGGCGCCGCGCTCGCTCTCGAACAGGCCGAGCGAGTTCCACAGCGACGACGAACCCGGCGCGATCTCGACGGCCTTCTTCAGGTCCTCATAGGCGCCGTCGATGTCTCCCTCCATGCCGGCGCGATAGCGGGCGCGCGCTTCGAGCGCGAGCGGATTTTCCGACTCCAGCGCCAGCGCGCGCTCGACGGCTTCCCTCACCTGCTCGCGGTCGTCCATCAGGATCGCGAACTGAGCGCGCGCGGCCGGCAGCACCGGGTCGTTCGGATAACGCCGCTCGGCGTCCCTCAGCACATTGATGGCGGCAACGATGTCGCGCAGGAAGCCCGCAGCATAGGCGTCGGCGAGCGCGCCATAAGGGCCGCTAGTAGCAACCGGCGGGTCCTCGGCGTGGTCCGGATTGGCCAGCGAGCGGGCAAAGTAACCGCCATAGGCCGCCATCGACCGCCGCTGCGGGTCGAGATGCGGCATTGCCCTGGCAAAGAGCGCGGCGGCGTCCCTATAGCGCTGCTGGGCCGCGAGCAGGAAAGCCTCGGCAAGATCGAGCCGGGCGCGCTGCTTCGCTGTCAGCCGCATCGTCCGCGCCTTGGCAATTGCGGCAAGCGCATCCGCGCGGCCGGTCAGCGAATGCGAAGTCTCGGCGAGGGTGATCCAGTCCTCGGCGTTGCGCTGCGCCTCCGGCAAGGTCGCGACGCGCTGGTGCTCCTGACGCATTTGTCCGAGCGGCAGCGAGGTCACCGGCAGCGAGGTGAATGCGCCGCGGAGCGTCAGATAACAGCATCTGCTCCCGGTCGTCGGGCGAGACGATGATGGTCTTGGTCGGCGCCTGGCCGATGCGCGCGCTGGCCGCCTCGCCGGCGGSGACGCTGACCGAGCCATATTCGTTGAAGAGGTCGACGCGCCCGTCGAGCACGATCAGCGAGGTGCGATCGCCCTCGACATTGAGCGAAAAGTCGGTGCCGCGAATGGCGGCCGCCGCCGGCGTCTCGACCTTGAGGCCAATGCCACCCGTCTCGGCGCGGCCCCAGACGGAGCCCGCTTCCAGCGCAAAGACGCTGTCGGAGGTTTCGCCGATATGCTTGACGACGAGCGTCGTGTTGCGACCGAGCCTCAGCTGCGTGCGGTCGGAAAACAGGATCGCGAGCTGGCCGATTGCATTGGTGCGCAGCGTGTCACCGGGAAGCAGGTCCTGCTTGACGTCAACGCTGCGCCACGAACCGACCTCGATGAAACGCGCTTCCTCGCCCGCCTTGCGCGAGACGACTGAGCCCGCCGCCTGGCCGGAGCGGGGGATGACATCGGCAATGGCCGGCGCAGCTGCGTGCAGCAAGAGCAGGCAACAGGTAGTCGCAACAACACCGCGCATGTACAAGACCGAATAAAGAGGGGCAGTGGCCGGAGCTATTCGCAAGTTAATTTCGGAGTCAAGCGCCTCGCCGCTTCGACATTGCTTAAACCTTTGTGGTAGATCAAAAGAATCTGGGGGGAGTATTTTCGTGGACGAAAAGACGCTTGAGGCAGCAGCAGCGCACGCCGTCACCGAAGAAGGCTTATCCCGTTCGCTCCGGCACCACTAGATGTGGCCCCCGCGAGGAGCCAGGGAAAAGTCTGGATCGGAGGAGAGAGAGGGCGTATGTTGTCTAGTGGATGGCAGCCGTAAGAAGGCAGGCGAAATGATCATTGAGCATTGGCGCAGGAACGAAGCAAGGGTCCGTCAGGCAGGCAGGATTGCCATTGAGGAAGCCCGTCGTGCAGGAGCGCCCGCTTACTATCACGACCCGAAGGCAGGCGGAATCGTGCGTGAGATGCCAGACGGCTCGCGGCAACTCGTCGCGGTCGTCGGCGGTCAGGACATCGTCATGCAGGAACTTGGGCCGAGACGCTAGTTGCCACGCGAAGCCAAGCAGTATTGTACCGTTCTGGGCGGCCCGAACGGTTCCGGGAAATCCACGATCTTTCGATATCTGCAGCCGCCGGGCGACTTCATCAACACGGATGTCGTGGCGAGAGGAATCAATCCTGTCTCGCCAGAATCGGCATCCATGGCAGCCGGCAGGTGGGTCTTGAACCGTCTGGACCAGGTGATCGCAGCCCGACAGAACTTCGTCTACGAATCCACCCTCAGTAGCCACCAATCCCTGGCTCTGATGTCACGATGTCGATCTGTTGAATATGAGGTTTCCCTGGTTTTTGTTGCGCTCAATTCCGTCGACCTGAATGTGCGACGGGTGGCCGAGAGAGTCGCAGCAGGCGGGCACCACATCCCCGAGCACGTTATCCGAAGGAGATATGAAACCGCGTTTTCTCGGCTGCCGGATGCAATTCGGATAGCGGACAGAGTGCTGTTGTTCGACAACAGTTCAGTCGAGCCTGCCATGCTCATGTCCATCGAATTCGGGAACATCGCTGAGAACCATCTCGATGAAGCGTTTTCGTTGCATATGAGACTGGCCGAGGCCGTAGGACAGGCGCTAGACATCAGTTCGGATATGGTACTCAAGGCCGCGCGATACAGCTAAAGCACCTCGATGATCGACCTCACGGTCAGTGCGTATCGAACACGAACGCCGTCCGCCTCTTGGCCAGCACAGGCCGCGACGGCTTCTTCCGGCGATAGGCGCGCTCATCCGGCGGGTAGTCCGGATCGAGCAGCAGCTTGGCGTAGCGCAACGGGACGTTGGCCTGCCGCGCCCGCAGGTATGCGTCTTCCCGTGCCTCCTCGTCATACTCCCCGCGGATGGCCTTCTTCAGCTCGCGGAACACGGGCCGCTTCCCGGTGATATCCCAGTAGGTCCCGGCGCCGACCTTGACGCCGATCCCGAGCAGCCGCTCGAAGGACGACCGATAGTGGCGCCGTCGGTTGAAGCGGTAGACGAACTCCTGGAGATACACCTCGGCGTGCTTCTTCCGGAGGCCGTGGTAGACGCCCATCGACCAGCGCTTCAGCAGCGAGAAGAGGCGGTGTATCTGCTTCAGCAGCACGTGGGCCGGGATGTGCTTGGGGATCGGGATCTCATGATGTCCGCGACCCGCCATGTTGCGGTAGGCGGTGTTGCCGTCTGTCACGATCAGCGTGCCCGGCGCCGTGTTCTCTTCCACGAACGGGTGAAGTGAGGCGCGGCCGCGGCTCTTGATGATGCTCAGCCTAACGCGCCCCATGAGGCCGTCATCGAGACATTCGACAGCCCCCGCGATCATGATCTTGTCGGCGTCGGGCTCGCCCTTGAGACGCTCGAGGGTGTCGGCCTTCCGGCGAAATCGCATCTCGGTCTCGTCCACCTGGACGACCTCGTCAACCCCGCCCAGCGGCTCCCGATAAGGATCGACCATCGCCCGGCGCAGCTTGTGGAGAAGCAGCCAGGCGGTCTTGTAGGAGCCGATCCCGAGCTTACCCTGGAGCTGGAGGGCGGAAATGCCGTTCGAGTGAGTCGTCACCAGATGGGCCGCCATGAACCACGTCCGGAGCGGCAAGTGAGTGCCTTGCATGAAGGTGCCTGCGATGACGGAAACCTGCTTCCGGCACAGCGACACAACCCCGTCCTCGTCCGCCTTCTCGCCAGCGCACTCCCAGACCCAGGGCTTGCCCCTCAGCTTCCATCCCTTCGGCGATCCGCAGTGCGGGCAGACGAAGCCATTCGGCCAGCGGCGCTGCGCCAGATAGGCCGCGCAGGAGTAGTCGTCCGGGAACATCGTCTGGAACTGCTCCAGCGACGGCGGGCGGTCATACCTCCAGCGGAAGACGTGCTCGTGGGCCATGCGACACCGCTAGCATGGCGAGGTGAGGCGGCGCGAGCCAATCCACTAGATATGGTTAAACCGGAGCGAGCGGGATAAGCCCTCACCGAAGAGGCACTTGAGGCAATTGTCGAGCGTGGGCACTATCTCGACCACCTCAAGAAGGTTAATGATGTCTATTACGACCAGATCAAGATAGCCGACCAAAAGGCGGCCTACCTGTTCACCTTTATGGTTGCTTTCCTCGTTACTTCCGCAGAGGGTCGCGACGTCTTTAGCGCGGCGCGCTATGCGCAGGGAAGCTGGCACACCATCGTGCTTTCTGCCTGCATGGCGCTTGCGGTCGTCACCACGATATTTGCGGCGGTGCTGGTCGTGCTTCCGCGCAAGGCGACGGGCGGCACAACGCTCTACTGGGGGGGCCTGGTCCGACAACCGCCAGCGCTTCATCGAGGCCGACCGCACCGGCGACCCGCAGTTCCTGACGCGCGAATATCTCGGCAATGTCGACGCTCTGGCTTCCATCGCCCGGCGCAAGTTCATGTTCGTCGCCACCGCCTTCCGCGGCCTGCTACTCGCCATCCTCGCCTATGTCCTGCTGCTCGCGACGAGGTGAGGTGTCTCACAGCATCAGGTGCCGCCGTACTTCCGGGTCATCCAGCCCCGCCGCTTCGCCGGCGAAGACAATCTCGCCGCGGTCCATGATGGCGACGGAGTCCGCAAGTTCCCGCGCGAAATCGAGATACTGTTCGACTAGCAGGATCGTCATCCCGAGCGTGTCGCGGAGCCAGGCTATCGCGCGGCCGATGTCCTTGATGATCGACGGCTGGATGCCTTCGGTGGGCTCGTCGAGGACGAGCAACTTAGGCCGCATCACCAGCGCGCGGGCAATTGCGAGCTGTTGCTGCTGGCCGCCCGACAGGTCGCCGCCGCGGCGTGACAGCATCTCCTTCAGTACCGGGAACAGCTCGAACACGTAGTCCGGGATCGCCCGTTGCGACTTCGGCAGCGGCGCAAAGCCAGTCTCGAGGTTTTCGCGCACGGTGAGCAGCGGGAAGATCTCGCGGCCCTGCGGCACGAAGCCGATGCCGGCGCGCGCACGGTCGTAGGCCGCCAACCGGTCGATCGGCTTGCCGTCGAAGGAAATGCTGCCGCCTGATAGCGGATGCTGGCCAACGACGGCCTTGAGCAGGCTCGTCTTGCCGACGCCGTTGCGTCCGAGCACGCAGGTGATGCGACCTTCTTCCGCGTTCAATGAGACGCCGCGCAGCGCCTGGGCTGCGCCATAGTGGAGGTTGGCGTTGTGGACTTGGAGCATCGTCATCTCCCGAGATAGACTTCGATGACGCGCGGGTCCTGCGAGACATGATCGATGCTGCCTTCCGACAGTACCGAGCCCTCGTGCAGGCAGGTCACCTTGACGCCAAGCTCGCGCACGAAGTGCATGTCGTGCTCGACAATGATTACCGAATGGCGGGTGGCGATGTCGCGCAGAAGCCGCACGGTTTCTTCCGTCTCCGCATCCGTCATTCCCGCGACCGGTTCGTCGACGAGCAGCAGCTTTGGTTCCTGCGCCAGCAGCATGCCGATCTCGAGCCACTGCTTCTGGCCGTGGCTGAGATTGCAGGCGAGTTCATTGCGCCGCTCCTCGAGCCGGATGGTGGCGAGGATCTCACCGATCCGCGTGCTCTCCTCAGCCGAACTGCGGTCGAAGACGGTGCGCAGGATGTTGCGAGGGCCTTTGAGCGACAGGGCGATGTTGTCCTCAACCGTGTGGCTCTCGAACACGGTGGGTTTCTGGAACTTGCGGCCGATGCCGAGATTGGCGATGTCTGCCTCATCGTAGCGGGTGAGGTCGTGCTCGCCGTCAAAAAAGATCTCGCCCTTGTCCGGCCGCGTCTTGCCGGTGATGAGGTCCATCATCGTTGTCTTGCCGGCGCCGTTCGGGCCGATGATCGCGCGCATCTCGCCTTTGTCGAGCACCAGGGAGAGGTCATTGATAGCGCGAAAGCCGTCGAACGAGACCGACACCGCATCGAGATAGAGAATGGTGTTGTTACTGCTCATCGATCACTCGGCGGGTTGCGGACGTGCGGCTAGGGCCGGCCCGGTGACGGGCGCGGCTGCGGGGCCGGATGGGGATACCGCGGGCGGTTCGGCTGGCGGCACGGGTGCCACGCGCCGGCGAGCCTTGAGCGACGAGCGCCACTGCTCCCACACTCCGACGATGCCCTTTGGCATGAGAAGCGTTACGGCGATGAAGAGGCCGCCCAGCGCAAACAGCCAGACTTCGGGAAGAGCAGCGGTGAACCAGCTCTTGCCCCAGTTGACGGCGATCGCGCCGATGACCGGGCCGACGATGGTTCCGCGCCCGCCAACAGCTGTCCAGATCACCACCTCGATGGAGTTCGCGGGGGCAAATTCGCTCGGATTGATGATGCCCACCTGCGGCACGTAGAGCGCACCTGCAATGCCGGCCATCACGGCGGAGATGGTGAAGGCGAGCAGCTTGATGTTCTCCGGCCGCCAGCCGAGGAAGCGCGTACGGCTTTCGGCGTCGCGCACGGCGACCATCAGCTTGCCGTACTTGGAGCTGACCAGTCTCGCGGTGGCGACCACCGCGAGTGCCAGCATCAGTGCGCTGGTCGAGAACAGCGCCGCACGCGTTGCCGGCGCCTGCAGGCTGAAGCCAAGGATGTCCTTGAAGTCGGTGAGGCCGTTATTGCCGCCAAAGCCCATGTCGTTGCGGAAAAAGGCCAGGAGCAGCGCATAGGTCATCGCCTGGGTGATGATCGACAGGTACACGCCCGTGACGCGCGAGCGGAAGGCGAGCCAGCCGAAAGCGAAGGCAAGCAGGCCCGGCGCGAGCATCACCATCAGCGCTACGAACCAGAACTGATCGAAACCGTACCAGTACCATGGGAGCTCCTTCCAGTTGAGGAAGACCATGAAGTCGGGCAGCACCGGGTGGCCATAGACGCCGCGGCTGCCGATCTGGCGCATCAGGTACATGCCCATCGCGTAGCCGCCGATGGCGAAGAAGGCGCCATGGCCTAGGCTGAGGATGCCGCAGTATCCCCAGACGAGGTCGAGCGACAGCGCCAGCATCGCGTAGCAGAGGTACTTGCCGAGCAGTGCCACTGCATGCGGCGGCATATGGAAGCTGCTGGAAGGCGGCACAGCAAGGTTCAGCACCGGCACCGCGATGGCAGCAGCGACGAGAAGGATGAGGAGCAGGAGGACGCGGCGGTCGAGCCCGCCGGAAAACAGTCGCGAGAATATCATGCTTCTACCGCCCGGCCCTTGAGCGCGAACAGTCCGCGTGGGCGCTTCTGGATGAACAGGATGATCAGCACCAGGACGACGATCTTGCCCAACACAGCACCGGCATAGGGCTCAAGGAACTTGTTGGCGATGCCGAGAGAGAAAGCGCCAAGCAGCGTGCCCCAGAGATTTCCGACGCCGCCAAAGACGACGACCATGAAGGAGTCGATGATGTAGCCCTGGCCGAGATTGGGTGAGACGTTGCCGATCTGGCTGAGGGCGACGCCGGCAATGCCCGCGACGCCTGAGCCCAGGCCGAAGGTGAAGGCGTCGACCCAGGGTGTACGGATACCCATCGAGGCGGCCATGCGCCGGTTCTGGGTGACCGCCCGCATATGCAGGCCCCAGGACGTGCGGTTGAAGATGAACAGCAGCAGCGCAAACACCGCGAGCGAGAAAACGACGATCCAGAGCCGGTTCCAGGTGATCGCCATCTGGCCGATCTCGAAACTGCCGGACATCCAGGAAGGATTTGCCACCTCGCGGTTGGTCGGGCCAAAGATCGTGCGAACCGCCTGCTGCAGCACGAGTGAGACGCCCCAGGTGGCCAGCAATGTTTCGAGCGGCCGGCCGTAGAGGAAGCGGATGATGCCGCGTTCGATGGCTATGCCGACGGCACCCGCGACGACGAAGGCAATTGGCAGGGCGAATGCGAGCGACCAGTCCTGCAGGTTCGGCGCGATGCTCTGGACCGCTCCCTGCACGACAAAGGTCGTGTAGGCGCCTAGCATCACCATCTCGCCATGTGCCATGTTGATGACGCCCATGACGCCGAAAGTGATGGCAAGCCCAATAGCGGCAAGCAGCAGCACCGAGCCAAGCGAAATGCCGAACCAGATGTTCTGTGCCGCGTCCCATGCGGCAAGCACGCTGCGGATGTTGTTTGACGCGCGCTCGGCGGCGCGTCTCAGGTCGCCCTCAGACTTCGCCTCGACGGCGGCAAGCAGCGACAGGACGTTGCGGTCGCCAACGGAGCCCAGAACCTCGACTGCGGCGATCTTTTCAGCGTCGGGCAGGTCAGACTGAAGGACGGCTGCGGCGCGCGCTTCCTGCATCCTCTGCTTCACCGCAGGGTCCCCCTCGGCGGCGATCGCCGCATCGAGCGCCTCGACCATGGCAGGATCTGGATTGGCGAGCATGTTGCTGGCGGCGGAGAGCCGCGCTTGCGGGTTTTTCGCGCCCAGCGTCAGCGAGCTGAGCGTGTCGCGGATGACGCGGCGCAGACCGTTGTTGACCTTGACCTTCTTCAGCCCGGATGCAGAAGCGTCCGGCACTTCCTCGCCGGTCAGCGGGTCGAGGAGCTTGGCGTTCTTCCCAGAACCTTCAACGATATAGACGGCGCCGTCCGACTTGCGCGCCTGCAGCCTGCCTTCGCCGAGGGCTTCCAGCAGCGGCCGTACCGCCGGGTCCCCGGTTGCGCCCAGCTCACGCACCAGCGCTTCGGTCTGGTCGAACTTTTCAGCAGTCGCGAATTTCGCGGCGATTTCGGCAAGCGACGGATCCTGCGCGCGCGCGGTGCCCGCAACAAGCAGCAGCGGCAGCAGGATGAGGCACAGGGCGCGCAGGATCATCGTTAGCTCATTTCAGTCTGGGAGGAAGGAAGGCCGGGGCGAAGGCGGCATTCTTCGCCCCGGCTGTCGGGCATCAGTTGATGCCCTTTCCGCCGCACTTGCCCGTTGCGACGTTGAAGTTTCCGCACGACAGCGGCGCGCGCCAGTCGGCGATGAGGTCCTTGGAATCAGGCAGGAAGTCCGACCACTCGTCGCCCACGACGAGGCCCGGCGTCTCCCAGACGACCTCGAACTGGCCGTCGTCCTGGATCTCGCCGATCAGGACCGGCTTGGTGATGTGGTGGTTCGGCATCATGGTCGAATAACCGCCCGAAAGGTTCGGGACCGACACGCCGACGATGGCGTCGATGACGGCGTCGGCATCGGTGGTGCCGGCCTTCTCGACCGCCTTCACCCACATGTTGAAGCCGATGTAGTGGGCTTCCATCGGATCGTTGGTGACGCGCTTGTCGTTGCCGGTGTAGGCGTGCCAGGTCTCGATGAACGCGGCATTCGCCTCGCTCTCGACCGACTGGAAGTAGTTCCAGGCGGCAAGGTGGCCCACCAGCGGGCCGGTGTCGATGCCGGCAAGTTCCTCCTCACCGACCGAGAAGGCGACGACCGGGATGTCCTCGGCCTTGATGCCCTGGTTGGCGAGTTCCTTGTAGAACGGCACGTTCGCGTCGCCGTTGATGGTCGAGACCACCGCCGTCTTCTTGCCGGCCGAGCCGAAGTTCTTGATGTCCGTGACGATCGTCTGCCAGTCGGAGTGACCGAACGGCGTGTAGTTGATCATGATGTCCTCTTCGGCGACGCCCTTGGACATCAGGTAGGCCTTGAGGATCTTGTTTGTCGTCTGCGGATAGACGTAGTCGGTGCCGGCGAGCACCCAGCGCTCGACGCCTTCCTCATTCATCAGGTAGTCGACGGCCGGAATCGCCTGCTGGTTCGGGGCAGCACCGGTGTAGAAGACGTTGCGCTGGCTTTCCTCGCCCTCGTACTGGACCGGATAGAACAGCAGCGAGTTCAGCTCCTCGAACACCGGCAGCACCGACTTGCGCGACACCGAGGTCCAGCAGCCGAACACGGCGTCGACGCCGTTGACGGAGATCAGCTCACGCGCCTTTTCGGCAAAGAGCGGCCAGTCCGAGGCCGGATCGACCACCACTGCCTCGAGCTTCTTGCCGAGCAGGCCGCCCTTCTTGTTCTGCTCCTCGATGAGCATGAGCATGGCGTCTTTCAGCGTCGTCTCCGAGATCGCCATCGTACCCGACAGCGAGTGGAGGATGCCCACCTTGATGGTGTCCTCTGCGGCAAAGCTCTGTCCGGCGGACATCATGCCTGCGATGATGGTTGCGCCCATCAGCATGCCTCTGGCGCGCGAAGTCAGTTTCATGACACTTCCCCTCTGGTTGTTTGCTGCGCTGCAAAAAGCAAAGCAACCAGCGTGCCAAATTACTTGTCAGTGGTCTTTTTCCTTACCAATTCAAAAAGTTGCGTTTGTAGCTTGATAGGCCGGGAGGTGTAGTAACGACGGGAGGACTACCAGTTAATGCCGAGGCCCTGCATATTATTTGAGCATTTGCACAATATGAGCAAAGTAGATGCAGAGCAGGATTGCGGAGGCGATTACGCAGCTGGCGGAAATCCCCGCCCGTTTGTCATTCATGCCGCGCCTTGCTGCTTGTAGGTTCTGGGCATCCGAAACCCGGTATGCCTGAGCCCAAGCAAAAAGTTTTGCGGCAGCGGTGTCGGAGCCGACGCTTTACACGCGTCTTTAATGAGCCAGCTGCTCGAGCTGGCGATCATCGGTCATGCCGGCGAAGCCTTGCAGAGCCAGAGCCCGCGCTGAGCATTCGACGACAACAGAGCAACGGGAGTGTCACATGCCAAGTACTATCCGTCTGCACCGCGTCTTCGCCGCCAAGCCTGAGAAGTTGTACCGGGCATTCACCGAGCCTGACGCCGTGGCGAGCTGGCTGCCGCCCTTCGGATTCACCTGTACTGTTCAACAGTTGGAGCCCAAAGTCGGCGGCCGGCACAGGATCTCGTTCCGCAACTTTTCCACCGGATCCAACCCTTTCTACTTCGGCGGCACCTATCTGGAACTCGTTCCGAACCAGCGGCTTGTCTACACCGACAGCTTCGAAGACCCGAACATGCCGGGCGAGATGAAGGTTACGGTCGATCTCAAGGCCGTGTCCGTTGGCACCGAGGTCAACATCGAGCAGCAGGGCGTGCCGGACGCGATTCCCGCGGAAGCCTGTTACCTCGGCTGGCAGGAGTCGCTGCAAAAGCTCGCGAAGCTCGTGGAGCCCGAGATTCCGGACGAATAGACCCCTAGCCACAAAGAGGAGGAAGCGATGAATTTTCCCAAGAACATCATCTGCCTCTGGTACGACCAGGATGCCGAGGAAGCGGCCAACTTCTATGCCAAGACCTTCCCCAACAGTTCGGTCGGTGCAGTCCAGCGGGCGCCGAGCGACTTCCCGTCCGGAAAGGAAAAGGACGTTTTGACGGTCGAGTTTACCGTCGCCGGAATTCCGTGCGTCGGCCTCAACGGCGGGCCGATGTTCAAGCACAGCGAGGCCTTCTCCTTCCAGATCGTGACCGAGGACCAGGAGGAGACCGACCGCTACTGGAACGCGATCGTTAGCAACGGCGGCCAGGAAAGCATGTGCGGCTGGTGCAAGGACAAGTGGGGCATTTCCTGGCAGATCATCCCGCGCGTGCTTCTGGAAGCAATGGCCGCGGGCGGCGCCGAAGCCAAGCGGGCCTTTGAAGCCATGATGCCGATGCGCAAGATCGACGTCGCGACGATTGAAGCCGCCCGGCGCGGGTAAGCGCGGGCGGCAGAACCGACCTACCTCAACGCAGCCGCCATGTTGCCGCCGTCGACGGTGGTAACGTCCGCGGTCGTGCGTTCGGCGAGCGCATGGTGCAGGAATGCCTGGGCGACGTGGTCGGCAGTGACTTCAAGTCCGAGCAGGTTGCCGGACATGTAGTCCTTCTCAGAGAGCCCGCGCGCCTTCGAGCGGCTGGCGATCATTTCGTCCGTCAGGAGGCCCGAACGGATGCGGTCGGCATTGACCGCGTTCGAGCGCACGCCGATCGAGCCATATTCCAGCGCATACTGACGCGACAGGAACAGGCTCGCGGCCTTCGGCAGGCCGTAGGCACCGAATTTCGGGCCGGGATTCACGGCCTGCTTCGAGGTGTTGAAGAGCAGCACGCCGCCGGTCTGCTGCGCCTTAAAAATCCGGACAGCTTCCCTGGCGACGTTCTGGTGCGAGAAGAAGTTGAGCTCGAAGCTCTTGCGAAGGAGCGCATCGTCAAGCTCGCCGATCTCGCCCTCGAAGGCAGCACCCGCATTGGAAACGACGATGTCGACGCCGCCATAGGTGCGCACGGCCTTGTCGAAGGCGGCGGCGATGTCGACAGGATTGGTGATGTCCGCACCGACGCCGATCGAGCCGTTGCCGGCTGCTTTCGCGGCTTCCGCTGCGCGGTCTGCGTCAAGGTCGACGACGACGACATGCGAGCCCTGTGCGGCAAACAGCTTGGCCGTTGCCGCACCGATCGCACCGGCGCCTCCGGTCACTAGCGTGACCTGACCGGTGAGCGGCTTCGGCTTGTTGCCGGCGAGCTTGGCCTGTTCTAGCGACCAGTATTCGAGCTCGAAGAGGTCCGACTTTGCCAGCGGGCGGAAGTCGCCGATGGCTTCCGCGCCACGCACGGCCTCGATCCACATCTCGCCGACGTCCGAGGCAATCTTCGCGTCCTTGAGCGTGCGGCCGAAGCCGAACATGCCGAGGCCCGGTACCAGCAGGAGGCGCGGCATCGGGTCGAGCATGGTGCGCTTCATATCATCGCGCGCGTCATTCTCCTCAAAGTAGCGGGTGTAATCGTCGACGAAAGCGACGACGCGCTCCTTCACCACTTGCTCGTAGGCCGCAAGATCGTCGGCGTCTGGCGCGGGCAGGGCAAGGGGGCCCGTCTTGATGCGGATGGAAAGGTCCGGCGTCGACACGCCCCGTGCGGCGCGGCGCTCGAGGCCCTCTGCGTTCACGAATTCAAGGACCTGCGGCGAAGTGCGGAAGTCGCAGACCATGCGGTCGAAGCGGCCTTCGCCGTGTCGGACGGCGACCGCTCCACGCAGCATCGGCGCGATCTGGGCCGGATCGGGCAGGCGATTCGGCAAGGTGATCGGAACCAGCCGGTTGACCTTGTTTGCCGCGATGTAATCTTCCGCCACTGTTACGTGTTGGATCATGCGGTCGTAAGCTTCTTTCGCCGTCGCCCCGAAGGTGAAGATGCCGTGCTTGTCGAGGATCAGCCCCTCGACCGAGGTGTCCTGCTCGTAGATCTCGGCCGCGGCCTTGGCGAGGTCGAAGCCCGGCTTGATGTAGGGCACGTAACCCATCTTCGGCCCGAACACCTTGCGGATCAGCGCCTCGCTGTCGCTGCCCTGGTCGACGATGGCGAGTACGGCGGTGGAATGGGTGTGGTCGACGAACTTGTGCGGCAGGAACGCGTGCAGCAGCGTCTCGACCGATGGGTTGGGCGAGGACGGATTGATGAGGTTGGCGCGCTGCAGCGCGACCATGTCCTCATCCGAAAGCTTGTCCAGCGTGCGTGCCTTGAGGAGCGGTCCGAGCTTCACAGCCGGCAGCCCCTCCGGTTCGATCACCGCCATATCCCAGCCGCTGCCCTTGACGTGCAGCACCGGCCAGCGATCGCCGACTAGGTCAATCGCCTCAAGCTTGACCGAGGTGTTGCCGCCGCCATGCAGCACCAGCCGCGGATCGCCGCCGAGGAGGCGGGTCGTGTAAACCCGCAGCGCAAGGTCGCGCTCAACGCCCTTCTTCGCATAGCTCTCGACGAGGGCTTCGGCTTCGGTTTCGTTCCACAGGTTCTTCATGTCGGGTCCGGCGGTCTGTTGGATTGGATCAGGAACTTTTCGGCAGGTCGGCCAGAAGGCGCTCGGCCATGCCCTGGGTGAGCACGAGATGGGTGGCGAAGCGCCCGGCGAGTGCCGCCTTCAGCGGCTCGAGCTTGGCCTCTTCCTGCACGACCATCATTCGCTTCGGAATGCTGCGCAGCGAAGCGAAGTCGGCGGAGATGACGCGGCGGTTGTAGTCGCAATCGAGCAGCTCGCCCCTCGCGTCGATCATCTGCCCGGCAATCACGCCCGTGGCACCCTGACGGCGCAGCTCTTCGACTTCCGCAGACGTCATCGCGCCGCATTTGACGACGTGCGCGTCTTCGCTGACGAGGCCGACGGAGTAGAGCGCAAGGTCGCAGTCGGCGACACCGGCCAGCTGCTCGCGGATCACCGGCTCCTCGCGCAGCTCGCGCGCCAGCCGCTCGTTCGTCAGCACCAGCGGCGCGTAGAAATTGAGGCCGCGCGCGTTGAGCCGGCGGGCGATCTCCATGGTGCACTGATCCGGTCGGTAGGAGTAGGGCGCGCCGAGATTGCCGCAGAGTTGCACGACGGTGACGTCGTGGAGGTCCGCGTAGGACATGACGTCGGCGATATTGTAGACGGTGCGGCCCCAGGCGATGCCGATTTTCTGGCCGCTTTCGGCGAGCGAGAGGAAGACGCTGGCGCCGAGGGCCGGGATCTCGGTTGCCGGATCAAAGGACGCGCCGTTTTCGGGGGCTACCCAGACGCCGTCTAGCCCGAAGGCGTCCTCGATCCGCCGCGCAAGCACGTCGCTTGCGAAGAGCGCGGTTGAGGTGGCGATGGTGACGATGCCGGTTTCGCGCGCCTTTCGCAGATAGAGCGCGACAGACGCGCGCGAGATGTCGAGCCGCTTGGCGACCTCGTCCTGCCGCAGGCCGTGGGTGTAATAGAGCCACGCTGCCTTGTGCACGATCTGGTCGGCGGGGCGGATGGACATCGACTTCTCCTCTTGGCTCGACATTATTCAATGTGAATGACAAAAGTCAATTCGCATGGCCGTTACGAAGAGGCAAGGGTGGCGGGTTCACGCCGGGGACCCAGATGGTGATCAGTCAGCAAGCTAATGCTGAAGGCAAAACCCGCCGGAGACCGGCGGGTTTTGTCGAGGAAGCGCTCAGCTGACGCCGCCTTACTCGTTCGGGTTCGGCATCCATGCCGGCATGGCAACGTCGGCATGGCGGAACTGCGGCATCTTTGCCGACAGGTCTTCCATGTTCTTGATATCGTTGTCGTTGAGGTCGGCCTGGGTGATGAGGGTCGGCGGCACGACGACGCTGCGGCCCGGATCTTCGCCAGCGAGCATCATGGCAAGCGCACGGACGGAGACCTGACCCACTACGGCGGGGTTGGTTGCCGCGGTTGCGGCCCAGGACGAGCCGGGCTCGCGCATTGCCGAAATGTCTGCGGTCGAGACGTCAGCCGAATAGATCTTGATGTCCGAAGACAGGCCTGCTTCATCGACCGCGATCTTCACGCCCTTGGCGAACTCGTCATAAGGGGCGAACACAACCTGGACGCCGGGGTTGGCGGTCAGCACCGAACGGGCCTGATTGGCGACGGAATTAGCGATCGGGTTGTCGAGCGTGCCGAACTGCGCGACTTCCTGGATGCCTGAATACTTCGCCTTGAACTCCTTCCAGGTCTCGTCGCGGCGGTCGAGCGGGGCGATGCCCGCGACATAGACATAGGCGGCCTTCCAGGATTCGCCGTTGTCCTTGATCGCCTGCTCAAGGGCGAGGCGGGCAAGGTCACGGTCCGACTGCTCGATCTGCGGGATTTTGTCGTTCTCGACGTTGACGTCGAAGGCGACGACCTTGATGCCGGCGTCGACCGCGCGCTGCGCGGCTTCTTTCATCGACTCGGTCAGGCCGTGCTGGATGATAATGCCGTCGACGCCGAGCGCGATCGCCTGGTCGACCATGTCGGCCTGCAGCGCGGCGTCCTGGCGGCTGTCGAAGACGCGCAGGTCGACGCCCAGCGCCTTGGCCTGCGACTCGACGCCCGACAGGTACGCCTGGAAGAAGTCACCGGTCGAAAGGTAGCGCACGAGCGCGATGCGCACGTTCTCCGGCTTGTCGAACGGTGCCGGGCGGTCCTGCGCCAGCGCCGGCAGCGCCAGCAGGCTGGCTGCGGCGAGCGTCAGCCTGCCCAATGTCCTGCGTGTGATGCTCATTCCTCACTCCTCCACGTTATGCCGCTGTGCGGCGTATGCATTGCTCCCTATTTCGTCCTGCTCGACAGCGCGAAGGTGAACACGAGCGCCACGACGAGCACCGCGCCCTTGACGAAATCCTGCGTGTAGTAGGGGGCGTTCATCATGGTCAGCCCCTGCAGGAGAACGCCCACGAAGAGCGCGCCGATGGCGGTGCCGAAGGCGTTCGGCTTGGCGGCTCCCAGTACCGCAAAGCCGATCAGAGCGGCGGCAACCGCGTCGAGGAGCAGATTGTTACCTGAGGCGATGTCGCCGCGTCCAAGTCGCGCAGCGAGCAGAATTCCGCCGATCGAGGCGAAAATTCCAGATATGACGTAGGCCCAGATCTTGTATGCCTTGACGGGTGCGCCGGCGAGTTCGGCTGCCTTCTCGTTGGAGCCGACGGCGTACATCATTCTCCCGAAGCGGGTGAATTCGAGGAAGAACCAGATCAGCACGGCCAGTACGAGCAGTACCATCACTGACACCGGCACGAGGTTCGGCAGGAAGAAGTCGAAGCGGTGACGGCCAAGCGACAGGAACGCTTCGCTGAAGGTGCCGGTAGCCGTCGAGCCGTCCGGCAGGGTCATGCCGGCCGCGATCGAGCGGCCTTCGGTGGGGATGCGCTGCAGGCCGACCAGCAGGAACATCATGCCGAGCGTCGCCAGCAGGTCCGGGACGCGCATGTAGACGATGATGATGCCGTTGATGAGGCCGACGATGGCGCCGATGGCAAGGCAGAACAGCACCGCGACAAACGCGCTCTGCTCCATCACCACCATCGCATAGGCCGCCGCCATCATCGCACTGGTCGCGACCGAGCCGATGGACAGGTCAAAGCCGCCGACGACCAGCGTGGCCGTGACGCCCAGTGCCAGGATTCCGGTAATCGCCACGGACTGGAAGATGAAGACGGCGCTCTGCGGTGAGGCAAAGCCGGGCGCGGCAACCGCGAAGAAAATGATGAGCCCTGCAAGCAGCGCAAGGAAGCCGTAGCGGATGACGATGTTTGCCATCAGGCGGCACCTCTTCTGTCGTCTTTGTCTTCGCCGGCGACCTGCGCCAGCAGTCTGTCCATGTCCAGGTTGGCGTTCCGATGCTCGCCGACGATGGTGTGCTCCGACATCACGAGGATGCGGTCGGCCGTCTCGAGCGCTTCGTCGAGCTCAGTAAGGAACAGGAGCGTCGCGCGGCCCGGCGCGCTGGCGCGCAGCTTTGCGGCAATGTCACGCCGCGCCGCGATGTCGACACCCTGAAAGGGCTCGTCAAGGATCAGCAACTGAGAGGGCTGCGACAGCCACCGGCCGACCATCACCTTCTGCTGGTTGCCGCCCGAGAGCGTCTGCATCCGGTCGCGCTCGTTGCGGCAGACGATGCCGAGGCTCTGGATCTGCTCGCGCGCGATCGCCCGTTCGGCACGGGTGCGCAGGATACTTCCCAACGACAGCCGGGGCAGGAACGGCAGGCTCATGTTCTTGTAGAGATTGAAGTCCGCGACAATGCCGCTCTCGGCGCGATCCTTGGCGACGAGGAAGACGCCGGCTGCGATGGCATCCGCAGACGTGCGCGGCGCATAGTCTTGTCGGGCTAGCCGCATCGTTCCGCCGAGCGGCCGGCGCACGCCGAACAGCGTCTCGGCGAGCTTCGTCTTACCGACGCCCACGAGACCGGTGATGGCGACGACCTCGCCGTCACCCAAGGTGAGCGAAAAGGGGCGGGCGGACGGCGCAATGCGCAGATCGTTCGCCTCGAACACTTTGCGAGTCGCATCCGCGACGGTCACTGCCGCATGACCCATCTGGCGGCCCAGCATCGCGTTGACCGCGCCCTCATAGTCGAGCGGCTTTTCCTCGAACACGCCGGTGATGACGCCGTCGCGGAGTGCTACGATCCGGTCGGCGACGCGGCGAATGTCCGACATGCGGTGCGAGATATAGAGAATGGCGACGCCGTGGGCGCGCAAGCGGTCGATGACCGAGAACAGCCGGTTCGCCTCCGCGCTCGACAGCGACGAAGTGGGCTCATCAAGCACCATCACCTTGGGCTCATGCGCCATGGCGCGTGCGATCGCGACCATCTGCCGGTCGGCGAGCGAAAGATCCGAAATGCTTGCCCCGAGGTCCACCTGGAGCCCGAGCCGGTCGGCAACTGCCCGCGCCTCTCGACGCACCCGGCGCGGGTTGAAGATCAGCGGCGCGCTCTTGCCGCTGAGCCGGTCCATGGTGAGGTTCGTGGCCACGTCGAGCGTCGCAACGACGCCGTCATTGATGTTCTGGTGGACGGTGACCACGCCCGCCCGGATCGCCTCGGCAGGCGAAGCCGGTTCATAAGGCTGTCCCGCCAGCTCCATCACGCCGCCGCCGCGAGGATAGACCCCGCTCATGATCTTGACGAGAGTGGACTTGCCGGCGCCGTTCGCGCCCATCAGCACGGTAACGGTTCCCGTATGCAGTTCAAGATTGACGTCGTTCAGCACCCGGATGGGTCCGAACGACTTCTCCAGCCCTGCAATACGGAACATGGCATCCATGCCGCCATTCCTCCCCTGGACACGACGCTACGGCACGTTGTCGGCAAATGTCAACATGATTGACAATTGCCAGACCGCTCACTAGCGTTTTCGACATTGGAGGCGGCCGCATTCATCTCGCGGCCGGGTGCGGGTGCGACGGGAGGAGTTGCATGGACGCCAAATCTTTTGAGGCGTTAACGGTCGAAAGTTTGCCGGCACGGCTTGGTGGGCTGGAGGAGCTGCGGAGTCGGCTTGGCGCGGAGCCTTCGGCCTGGCGCGTGCGCGAGGTCGGCGACGGGAACCTCAATCTCGTCTTCATTGTCGAGACCGACAAGGGCGGCGTCATCGTCAAGCAGGCATTACCCTATGTACGCCTTGTCGGCGAAAGCTGGCCGCTGCCGCTGAAGCGGTCCTTCTTCGAATACCACGCGCTGACGCGCCAGCAGGCGCGGGCGCCTAGGCAGGTGCCGGAAGTCTACCACTTCGACGAGGCGCAGGCGCTCGTCGTCATGGAGTACCTGACGCCGCACGTAATCCTGCGCCGAGCGCTGATCGAGGGCCGGCAGCTGCCGAGCATCGCCGACGACCTCGGTCTGTTCATGGCGCGCACGCTGTTTCGCGGCTCCGACCTTTCGATGTCGACGCGCCAGCGCAAGGCCGACCTTGCCCTTTTCGCCGACAATGTCGAGCTGTGCGACATTACCGAAAACCTGGTCTTTTCGGATCCCTATTTCGAGGCCGAGCTGAACGCGCATACCAAGCCGCAGCTTGATCCGCTCGTTGCGGAGCTGCGCGCCGACCGCGACCTGAAGGTCACTGCACAGCGCATGAAGCACCTGTTTACCGCCAAGGCCGAAACGCTGGTGCACGGCGACCTGCACACCGGCTCGATCATGGTGACCGACAGCGACACGCGCGTCATCGATCCGGAATTCGCCTTCTACGGGCCGATCGCCTTCGACGTCGGCATGCTATTCGCCAATTTCTGGATGTCCTACTTCTCGCAGGAAGGACACGAGGAGGGGGGCAGCCGCGAGCCGATGCGGGCCTATCTCCTCGACGTTCTGGAACGCTGCTGGAGCGTTTTCCGCACCGAGTTCTCGCGGCTGTGGCGAGAGGAGCGCAATGGTATCCTCTACCAGCGAACGTTATTTGAAGACCAGGGTGATGCGCTTGGCGCCGAACAGGCGCTTGATGAGCTCTTGCACGAGATCTGGGTCGACTTGCTCGGCTTTGCGGGTATCGAGATCCATCGCCGCATTCTCGGCCTCGCGCACAATGCCGACTTCGAGACCATTAGCGACCAGGACCTCAAGGCGCGCTGCGAGGCAAAGGCGCTGAAGTTCGGTCGCCACATCGCCGTCAACCGCGACCGGATCCACTCCATGAGCGAGGCAAATGCGCTGGCGGCACGACTTTGCAAGGGAGCGGTAACGTGAGGGTTGGCGACAGGCACTATCGCACGATCTGGCTGGCCGAGGACGGTCGCTCAGTCGACATCATCGACCAGCGCTGGCTGCCGCACGAGTTCCGCATCGCCAACCTTTCCAGTGTCGAGGATGTTGCGGTCGCCATTCGCGAAATGTGGGTGCGCGGAGCGCCGCTGATCGGCGTCACCGCCGCCTACGGCGTTGCCATCGCCATGCGCGACGACCCGTCGGATGCCAGGCTCGAATCTGTCTGGGACCAGTTGCACGAAACCCGCCCGACCGCGATCAACCTGCGCTGGGCGCTCGACGAGATGACGCGTGTGCTGAAGCCGCTGCCGTCGGAGGAACGCGCAGAGGCCGCATTCGCCCGCGCGGCGGAAATCGCCGACGAGGACGTCGAACTTAACCGTGCCATCGGCAGTCACGGTCTCACCCTGATCCGGCAGATCGCCGCATCAAAGAAGCCCGGCGAGCGCGTCAACATCCTCACCCACTGCAATGCCGGCTGGCTGGCAACGGTGGATTGGGGCACGGCGACGGCGCCGATCTACATGGCTGTCGAGGAGGGAATTCCGGTCCACGTCTATGTCGACGAGACCCGTCCGCGCAACCAGGGCGCGCAGCTGACCGCGTGGGAGATGGCTGGTCACGGCGTGCCGCACACGCTGGTGGTCGACAATGCCGGCGGCCACCTGATGCAGCATGGCGAAGTCGACATGGTGATCGTCGGTACCGATCGCACCACCGCCAATGGCGACGTCTGCAACAAGATCGGCACCTACCTGAAGGCGCTTGCTGCCCGCGACAACGGGGTGCCGTTCTACGTCGCCTTGCCGTCACCGACCATCGACTGGACCGTGAAGGACGGGGTCAAGGAAATTCCGATCGAGGAGCGCTCCGGCGACGAGGTTTCGCTGGTGTGGGGCCGCACTGCTTCGGGCGAGGTTGTGCAGGTCCGCATTTCACCCGCCGCCACCGGTGCGGCCAATCCGGCGTTCGACGTCACGCCCGCCCGGCTCGTCACCGGCCTCATAACCGAACGCGGCGTTGCCCCGGCCTCGGCCGATGGTCTTCGCGCGCTCTTCCCTGACGAGCCCAGATAATAGCTTCCAGTCCGTCCACAAGACGGACTAAGCCCGCTGCTGATGCAGCAACGCACTGACGCATCATGCGTGGAACAAACTGCCAGCCTGACCGTTGCGGCTCAGGATCCGGCGTTGAGGCTGCGTGAGGGATGTCTTCAAGAACAGTTATATGGCTGGTTGCGATCGCGGTTATCGCCATCGCGATCGTCTTCCTGACGAGCGGGCGCGATGCGTCCGACCGTCCCGGCACGCCTTCGCCTCACGCTATCGACCAGGACCAGTAACCTGTCATTGCTCGCCTGCGTGAGCGGTGGCCCCTGCAGCGGGAGACGACATGACGCTCACCATCACTGCCATCGTGCTCGCCCTGTTCGGAATCGCACTTGCAGGCGGCGGCCTGTGGCTGGTGGTCCTGGGAGGCAGTTTCTTCTACCTGATCGCCGGGCTGGTGATGCTGGTGACGGCGGCGCTGCTCTTTCGTCGCTCGCTTGCTGCGCTGTGGCTTTATGCCGTCTTCGTCGTTGCTGCGCTCGCCTGGGCGATCTGGGAGGTCCGCTTCGACTGGTGGCAGCTTGGGCCGCGCGGCGGCATCATCATTCTGATGGGCATCTGGCTGCTGACGCCATGGGTGCGCTGGCGGCTACTTCCTGCGAGCGGGCAGCCGACGGCCGGTTTCGCGCTCGGCGCGGTGGTTCTCGTCGCGATCGCCGTAGCCGTCTATTCGATGTTCCAGGATCCGCATGATATCGCGGGCAACCTTCCTGAAGAGCGGCTCGCGGGGGCGCGCATCGGGGAGGTGCCCGACGGAGAATGGCACCAATACGGGCGGACCGCGCTTGGCCAGCGCTTCTCGCCGCTAGACCAGATCAACACCGAAAACGTTTCGACGCTTCAGGTCGCCTGGCAGTACCAGACCGGAGATGTGAAGCTGCCGGACGATGTTGGCGAGACGACCTACCAGGTCACCCCCCTCAAGGTGGGCAATACCCTCTACCTGTGCACGCCGCACAACTGGGCGATCGCACTTGACGCCACTACCGGCGAAGAAAAGTGGAAGTTTGACCCCAATGCCGGGATGAACCCCGACCGGCAGCACCAGACCTGTCGTGGCGTCACCTTCTGGGCCGACCCCGCGACCGGCGCCGACACGCCCTGTGGCCAGCGCGTCTACCTGCCGACCTCGGACGCACGCCTTATCGCGTTGGACGCTGCCACCGGCGAGGTCTGCACCAGCTTTGCCGACAACGGCGAGCTGCACCTCGAACAGGGCATGCAGTACAACCCCGCGGGCTACTACTATTCGACCTCGCCCCCGGTCATCAGTGCCGGCAGGATCATCATCGGCGGGGCCGTCAATGATAACTATTCGACACAGTCGCAGTCCGGCGTCATCCGCGCCTTTGACGTGCGTACCGGACGCCTGATCTGGAACTGGGATTCCGGCAACCCGGACGATACCGCGCCTATCGGGGAGGGCGAGTTCTACACCACAAACTCTCCCAACAGCTGGTCGGTGTTCAGCTACGATCCTGATCTCGGCCTCGTCTACATACCGCTCGGCAATCAGGTGCCGGACCAGCTTGGCATGGGCCGCAGCGAGCATGTCGAGAAATATTCGTCTTCGATCGTCGCGCTCGACATAGAGACGGGACAGGTGCGCTGGGTGCGCCAGACGGTGCACCATGACCTGTGGGATATGGATGTGCCGGCGCAGCCGGTGCTGATCGACTTGACGCTGCCTTCTGGCACGGTACCTGCGCTGATCGGTCCCACCAAGCAGGGCGACATCTACGTGCTCGACCGCCGCACCGGCGAGCCGGTCATCCCCGTTCGTGAAGTGCCGGCGCCCACCGGCGCAATCCCGGAGGATTTTACCTCACCTACGCAGCCGGTCTCGGACCTGTCACTGGAACCCCCGCCGCTCGAGGAGCGCGACATGTGGGGCATCACGCTGTTCGACCAGCTGGCCTGCCGCATCCAGTTCCATCGCTACCGGTATGAGGGGCGCTACACGCCGCCCTCGCTAGAAGGCACGATCGTCTATCCGGGAAATTTCGGCGTCTTCAACTGGGGCAGCGTCGCGGTCGATCCTGAGCGGCAGATCATGTTCGGCATGCCGACTTATCTCGCCTTCACCTCGCGGCTTGTACCGCGTGATCAAATTCCGTCGAAGGGCGAGGACGAGAAGGCGAGCGAGCAGGGGCTCAACCGCAATGAAGGCGCGCCCTATGGTGTGTTCATGGGGCCGTTCCTCGGGCCCCTTGGCATTCCCTGCCAGACCCCGCCTTGGGGCTACGTGGTTGGCGTGGACCTGCGTACCGGCGAGATCGCCTATAAGCATCGCAACGGCACCGTCTACGACATGACGCCGCTGCCGCTTCCCTTCAAGCTCGGTGTCCCGGGTATCGGCGGGCCGATGATTACGCGCGGTGGCGTGGTTTTCCTCGGAGCCGCGGTCGACAATTATCTGCGCGCCTATAACGTCACCACTGGCGAACAGTTGTGGGAAGCCCGCCTGCCCGCCGGTGGGCAAGCGACGCCGATGAGCTACACCGGCGAGGATGGCAAGCAGTATGTCCTGATCGTTGCCGGCGGCCACGGCTCCATCGGCACGAAGGCTGGTGACTACGTCATCGCCTATCGGCTGCCGTAGTGTTAGCTCGCTAGTGCCGCCTGGTAGGCCGCAGTCAGGTGGCTGCGGGGCTGTCCTTCATTATCTCCTGCCACGCTTCGTAGGCGGCGAGAACGGTCTCGCACTGCGCAGTGTGGCCGGCGACGAAGAGGTCGTCGTAGATCGTCTCGTCAGGATACTCGGTGATCAGCGTCACGGGGGCGCTGTTGCGCTCATCCAGCGAGACGAGGCAGGGGAAGCCGTTGATCATCTCGAAACCGGTCTCCCCGGCGTGGGTTTCGAACAGGGCGATCTGCTGCGCGTTCATTTCGAGCAGGCCTGGGATTCTGGCAAGGTGCTGTGTCACCGCCTCGGTCAGCGAACGTGCAGGCTCGTCCCAGCCCTTGTGATAGCGCACGATGAGGAAGAAGCCCTTGGGCACCGTCCACATCGCGAAGTTGCGCGGTACGTAGCCGGAAAGCGGCCGCGTCCACTCGTGCGAGGGGTAGCCGTGCAGGTTGACGTGCAGCCGCGCGCCGCTCATGGCCTGCGCTTCAAGGCGGATCGCCTTCTCGAACAGAAACGGGCCTGCGTTCTCGGCGCTACGGTACTCCAGGTCGTCGCCGAGCGCGGTGTAGCGGGCGGCGTGCGACATGTGGCGGGGATTGTCCTGGCGCAGGCGCTGGTGCAGGGCATAGCCGTCGGGGTTTTCGCTCGGAGCGAGGGTGAAGTGCGCACCGGGGCGCTTCGCGAGAAACTTCGAGGCCCTCAGGGCACCTACGACGCCAGTCGTCTCGTTGGCGTGCTGGCCGCCGCTGATCATGACGGGGATGTCGCTGCCGACCACATAGGTCGCCTTCACCTGCCGGCCGGAGCGGGCGGTGGCGGCGAAACTCTTTCCGCCGATGGCGGTAAGCTCGGATGCGATCTGCTCGGCCGAAAGCGGCGCCGTCGCCGTGTCGAGCGGCTGGTCAGGTGAGGGGATGAAGCCGGTCGTGAACGAGCGGGTCTCGATGCGGAGGGCGACCTCGGAGCCCTGGACGACTTCCGGCACGATCTGGCCGGGGCGCAGGGTGCGGGCGGTGAAGGCGCGGCCGGTCTTGCGGGTGAAGAATTCGATGCCGGAGAAGTAGAGGTCCTCGTGCAGTGCCTCGCGCAGACTGACGACTTCGTCGCCCACGTGGAGAGCTTCGTCCTCGGCGGGGAATTCGACGCGGATGTTCAGTTCCTCGAAGAACGGCTCCTTGTCGCCCCAATCTCGAGCGGCGATAGCACCCATCGCCGCGTCGTAGACTTCCTCGAAGTCGGTCACCAGCCGCTCGCCCTTGGCGTCGCCCGCGCGACGGATCCAGCCTGTCGGGGAGACGGCCGACTCGCCCGCAGCATCGTCATGGACGCGGTTTGGTGCGAAGACTTGCAGTTCGCGGCTCCCGCCGTTGGCACCCGTCAGGCGGACGTCATAGTGGAACGCGCCGTCATTGCGCGCGACGAAACTGATTGCGCGCTCACCGACCATCGCCGCCAGCGGGTAGCACTCGAGCCGGAAGCGGTTCTGCGGTGCTGCCTCGTGCACTGGATAGCGGATCTCGATCGCGGCAATGCCGGCGAGGTCAATCTCCTCGAGGAAGGCATAGAGCAGCGGCTTGTAGGCCGAGCGAATTCGCGCCTTCACGCCCTTTTTCGCAAGCGCTTCTTCTGCCGCCTTGCGGCTCTTGCGGTCATCGAAAACCCAAGCTTCGAATTCGTCACCCGGTTTTGCTTCGGCGATGATGCGGTTGAGGGTGCGTTCGAACTTGCGTTCAGTCAGCAGGAAGGTGCTCATGGTCTGGAACTGCGTCCACTCGGATCAAGGGTGTCTCGGAGCCAGTCACCCAGGAGGTTCAGGCCGAGGACGGTAAGAAGGATGGCAAGGCCCGGGAAAACGCTCACCCACCAGGCGGTCTGCAGGTAGGTGCGGCCGTCGGCCAGCATGCCGCCCCAGCTCGGGGTGGTCGGGTCGATGCCGAGGCCGAGGAAGGTCAGGCTGCTTTCGAGCAGGATGTTGTTGGCGACGTTGAGAGTCATCAGCACGATCACCGGGCCAAGCAGGTTCGGCAACAGGTGCTGGAAGATGATGCGGAAGTTGCTGACGCCGATCGCCTTTGCGGAAAGGATGAACTCGCGCTCGCGCAGCGACAGCACCTGGCCGCGCACGAGGCGCGCATACTTCACCCACTCGGAGATGATAAGCAGGAAGATGGTGTTGGTGAGGCTCGGGCCCACGATGGCGACGAAGGTCATCGCGAGCAGGATGAAGGGCATCGCCAGCTGAATGTCCGCAAAGCGCATCAGCAGCATGTCCCAGAAGCCGCGATAATAGCCGGCAACGAGGCCGAGGACGGTACCGAGAATGACGGCGCCGATCACCGATACGACGCCGACCAGTAGCGAGACCTTGCCACCGGCAAGCACGCGCGCCAGCACGTCCCGGCCGAGCGGATCGGTACCGAAGGGGTGCGCGAGGCTCGTGAACGGCGGCGTCAGGCGGGCGGCGAGGTCTACCTTGGCGGCTCCGCCCGGAAACAGGACGTCGGAGAACAGCACGCCCAGGACGATCAGTGCGGTCAGCACCGCGCCGAGGATGAATTCGAGATTGTTGAAGCGGGCTCGACGGGCCGTGGCTGTGGCCATGGGGTGCTACTCCAACCGGATGCGCGGATCGACAAGGCCGTAGGCGATGTCGACGATGAGGTTGACGCCGACGATCAGCAACGCCAGCACGGTGATGACTGCCTGCAGCACCGGATAGTCGCGAGCGTTGACGGCGTCGAAGGCGAGCGTGCCCAGACCCGGCCAGCTGAATACCTTCTCGATGACGACGAGGCCGCCGAGCATGCCGCCGAACTGCAAACCGAAGTAGGTGATGAGCGGAATGGCGCAGTTGCGCAGCGCGTGCTTGTAGAGAACGCGGCGCTCGCTGAGGCCCTTGGCCCGCGCGACCATGACGTATTGCGACTGCAGCGTCTCCAGCATGGCCGTGCGCACGAGGCGCACGTTGGTGGCTGTGAGGATCACGCCCATGGTCAGCGTCGGCATGATGTAGCTCTCGAAGCCGACCATGCCGCTCGGCGGCAGCAGGCCGAGGAAGATAGAGAACAGCAGCACCAGCATGGTGGCGAGCCAGAAGTTCGGGAATGAGACACCGACCAGCGAGAAGATGCGAATGATCTGGTCCGCTGCCTTCCCCTTCGAAACGGCTGCCCAGATTCCGAGCGGGATCGACATGACGATCGAGATCAGCATCGAGACGAAGGCGAGCTTCAGGGTCGACGGGGCTGCGGCGGCGATCAGGTTGGAAACCGGGGCGCCGCTGGCGAAGCTGCGGCCGAGGTCCAGTGTGAGGAGGCCATGCAGGAAGGCGAGATACTGCTGGTAGAAGGGCTTGTCGGTGCCGAGCGCCGCCCGGACGCGTTCCAGGTCGGCTTCCGACACGGAGCCGCCGCCGCCAGCAAACATCATCACCGCCGGATCGCCGGTCAGACGTACGGCGTACGACACGAACAGCGTGATGACGATAACGACGAAGACGGCCTGCAGTATTCGCTTGAGCAGATAGCGTGCCACGGTCTCAACCTCGGGTGAGAGGAGCGCCGCTGAGAAGCGGCGCTCCGATTGACGTTACTCGACGGTGATTTCGTTGAGCTTCAGACGGTTGTCCGGAGCTGCCTGGAAACCCCTCACGCGCTTGGCGACGCCATAGATCGCGTTGGTGTTGTAGAGCGGCAGCTCGAGCGCGTTCTCCGCGACGTACTTGCCGATCTCCTGCAGCATCTTCTCGCGCTGGGCGCGATCGGTCACCGGGCGCTGCTCCTCGAGCATGCGGTCGAGCTCGGCGTCGTTGCCGTACGGGTTCCACTTCTCGCCGGTGTGGTACATGGCGTAGGCGGTGTTGTCGTAGTCGAACGTCCAGCCGCCCCACTTCTGCTGGAACATCGCGCCGGTCTTGCCCTGCGGGATGATGTCCGAAATGAGCGTGCTGGTTTCGTACGGCTTGATCGTCGCGTTGAGGCCAATCGCCTGCAGGTAGCTGACGATGACCTGTGCGACCTCGTTCATCGAGGCGTCGTTGCTGCGGATGTCGATCTGCAGCTCGGTGCCCTCGGCAACGCCGGCTTCCGCGAGCAGCTTCTTGGCGCCTTCCGGATCATACGGCAGGCCCTTCAGTTCGGGATCGTAGCCGAACGACAGTGCGCTCTGGAAGCTGACGATCTCGGAAGCCTGGCCAGCAAGGATCGCTTCGACGATCGAGGCGCGGTCGACGGCCATGATGATCGCCTTGCGCACGCGCACGTCGGCGGTGATGCCGTCGCGGGTGTTGAAGCGCAGCGCGTCAACGGTCGGTCCAGGAACGCTGACGACCTCAAGTTTCGAGTCGCCTTCGATGACCGGGATCATCGCGATCGGAATGGTCGGCGGGACGACGATGTCGACGCGGCCGGCCTGAAGCTCGGCAACAGCGGTCGAAGGCTCGGAGATGAAGCGGTATTCAAGCTCGGAAATCTTCGGTGCACCACCCCAGTAGTCCGGGTTTGCCTCGAGCTTGATGCTGACCTTCGGATCGTAGGAGACGAACTTGAACGGGCCCGTACCGACCGGGTTCAGGTTGAACTCCTCGCCGTTCTCCTGGACGTATTTCGGCGGAACGATCATCGCGCCATAGCCGGCGAGCTTGGTGAGCAGCACCGGATCCGGGGCGTTCAGCTTGAAGTCGACAGTGAACGGATCGATGATCTCGACGCTCTCGATCGAGGTGTAGTTCGAACGCTGCGGGCCCTTGCCGCCTTCTTCGCCAAGCAGGCGGTCGAAGGTGAACTTGACCGCTTCGGCGTCGAACTCTTCGCCGTTGTGGAACTTGACGCCCTGGCGCAGCTTGAAGCGAATGCGCTTGCCGTCGTCCAGCTCTTCCCACGACTCGGCGAGGCCCGGGACGATCTGCATGTCCGGACCGCGGTAGGTCAGGCCGTCGTAGATGTTGGTGGCAACGGCCGCCCAGGCGACCAGGAAGGTGTCGATCGGGTCCCAGCTGCCGGCATCCTGCGGCACGGACACAGTCACCTTGCCCTCGGCATGCGCCGGCATCGCAGCAAACGACACGCTGCCCAGTGCAAGCGCTGTCAGGCCCGCCAGGATTCCCCTTCTGATGATCTTCATGTGTTCACTCCTCTATGAGCTGTTAATCGGGCACTCGCGCCACGAAATGGCCAGGGGCGATCTCGTCGTGAGCAAGAATGGCGGGTTCGTCGCCGACGGCGCGGACGGGGTTCGGGATCTCGCCGTCGATCCGGATCGCTGCGCGCTCGTGCGCGGGGTCGGCAATCGGAACGGCTGACAGAAGGCGCCGGGTGTACGGGTGGGACGGGTTCTCGAAGATCTGCTGGCGGCTGCCCATCTCCATGATCTGGCCGAGATAAAGAACCGCCACGCGGTGGCTCATCTGCTCGACGACGGCGAGGTCGTGGCTGATGAACAGATAGGCAAGGCCAAGATCCGCCTGCAAATCCATGAAAAGGTTGATGATCTGGGCCTGGATCGACACGTCCAGCGCTGACAGCGCCTCGTCGGCGATGATCAGCTTCGGGTTCGATGCGAGCGCACGTGCAATGCAGATGCGCTGGCGCTGGCCACCCGAAAACTCGTGCGGATAGCGCGAGGCCACGGACGACGACAGGCCGACGCGCTCAAGCAGTTCGTGGACGCGCTTCGTCACTTCCTTACCGCCGGTGAGGAGCCTGTGCGTGTTGATCGGCTCGGCGATCGAGAAACCAACTGTTTTGCGAGGGTCGAGCGAGGCGAACGGGTCCTGGAAGATGTACTGCACTTCCTGGCGCATCTTGAAGAGTTCCGCCGCCGTCATGTCGGCAAAGCGCTTGCCGCGGAAGCGGATGGTGCCCGACTGCGCCTTCTGCAACTGCTGGATGGTGCGGCCGATGGTGGACTTGCCGGAGCCGGACTCACCCACCAGCGCCAGCGTCTCTCCCGGATAGACGTTGAAGCTGACCTTCGACACCGCGCTCAGCCGGTGCGTGACCTTGCCGAGGAAGGTCTTTTTGATATCGAAGCGCACCATCATGTCCTCAACGGACAGGAGAGGGGCATCTCGGCGCACAGTGTCCTGCACACGTTCCTCGCCCACGATCTTCGGCTGACCGTCCTCGAGGACGGTGAGCGGGCGCCGCTTCGGCAGGGTCTCGCCCTTCATGCTGCCGAGGCGGGGKRCCGCCGACAGCAGCGTGCGCGTGTAGGGATGCTGCGGGTCGGCGAAGATCTCGCGGACCGGGCCTTCCTCAACCTTTTTGCCCTTCCACATCACCACGACATGGTCCGCCATCTCGGCGACGACGCCCATGTCATGTGTGATGAAGATCATGCCCATGCCGAGCTCGCTCTTGAGATCGCGCATGATGTTGAGGATCTGCGCCTGGATCGTCACGTCGAGCGCCGTGGTCGGCTCGTCGGCGATCAGCAGCTTCGGCCGGCATGCAAGTGCCATCGCGATCATCGCGCGCTGCCGCATGCCGCCCGAGAGCTGGTGCGGATAGCGGTTCATCAGGTTCGCCGCGTCGGGCAGGCGCACCATTTCCAGCAACTCGCGCACCTTCGCGCGTGCTGCCGAGCGGGAGATATTCTCGTGCAGCAGGATAGCTTCGCTGATCTGGTCGCCGACGGTGAAGACCGGATTGAGCGAGGTCATCGGCTCCTGGAAGATCATCGCGATCTCGTTGCCGCGGATCGAGCGCATTTCGCGCTGCGAGGCCTTCGCAAGGTCGCGGCCCTCGAACAGGATCTTGCCGCTCTCGAAATGGGCTCCAAGATTGTCGGTGAGTCGCATGATCGACAGCGAGGTCATAGACTTGCCCGAGCCGGACTCGCCGACGACGGCGACGGTCTGCCCGGCTTCGACGGTGAAGCTGAGGTTCTCGACCACGCGCGACTGGCCAAAGGCGACGGTCAGGTTCTCGATCGACAGAAGCGGCGTCGAAGTCGTCATGATGGTGTCGCCTCCTGGGTGCTGTCTGGAACGATGCGGCCGAGCTCTTCGCCGGCACTGACCGGGCTGCCGGCGGTAACCGAGGCTGTAAAGGTGCCATTGCTGCCGGCGAGGATCTGGGTCTCCATCTTCATGGCCTCCATCACCCCGAGCACGTCGTTCTCGCGCACGGTCGCGCCGTCCTGAACGCGCCATGCAAGGAGTGTCCCGGACATGGGCGCCAGCACGCAGCCCGGATCTTCACTCGCCGTCTCTCGGTTCTCCTCGGCGTCGTCGGCTGCGCCGGCTCCGAACACCGTCCAATAGGCCCGCGGTACATCGACGTCGACCATCCTGCCTTCAATCTCGACCCTGGCGCGCCGGGTCTGCTGCGATCGTGCAGGCTTGGCGCGGGCGTGGGGTTCGAGCTTAGCGGCGAAATCGGTCTCGATCCATCGGGTGTGGACACGGAATACGGGGCCGGTGAAGTCGGCCTCTTCGAGCACCTGCCGGTGGAAGGGCAGCACGGTCGGAATGCCCTCGATGTTGAACTCGGCGAGCGCCCGCCGCGCACGCGCAATCGCCTGCTCACGGGTGGCGCCGGTTACGATGAGCTTGGCAGTGAGCGAGTCGAAAGTGCTCGGCACAACGGAGCCTGCCTCGACGCCGCTGTCTAGACGGATGCCGGGGCCCGTCGGCGGTTCGAACCGCCTGATCTCGCCGAAGGCAGGCAGGAAGCCACGGCCCGCATCCTCGGCGTTGATGCGGAACTCGATGGCGTGGCCGCGCGGGGCAGGGCTTTCGCTGATCGACAGCGGCAGTCGATCGGCAATACGTAGCTGCTCGACGACGAGGTCGATGCCGGCGGTTTCCTCCGTCACCGGATGTTCGACCTGCAGGCGGGTGTTCACTTCGAGGAAGGAGAGGACGCCCGAGGCGCTCAGCAGATACTCGACGGTTGCCGCGCCGGTATAGCCAACTTCGCGGCAGATCGCGGCTGCGGACTGGTGGATCGCAGCGCGCTGCTCATCTGTGATGAACGGCGCGGGGGCTTCCTCGACCAGCTTCTGGTTGCGGCGCTGCAGCGAGCAGTCGCGTGTGCCGACCACGACCACGTTGCCGTGCGTGTCGGCTATGATCTGCGCCTCGATGTGGCGCGGGCGGTCGAGATACTGCTCGATGAAGCACTCGCCGCGGCCAAATGCGACCAGAGCCTCGCGCCGGGCGGATTCGAAGAGCTCCTCCACCTCAGCAAGGTCGTGGGCGATCTTCAGGCCACGCCCGCCGCCGCCATGCGCTGCCTTGATCGCAACGGGGACGCCGATCTCGCGGGCAAAGGCGAGTGCCTCAGCGGCACTGTCGATCGCGTTTTCGCTGCCACGGGCAAGCGGCGCGCCGATCTTCGCGGCAATGCGCCGAGCTTCGAGCTTGTCGCCGAGCGCGCGGATGACATCTGCCGACGGGCCGATCCAGGTCAGGCCCGCATTGACGACCGCCTCTGAAAATTCCGCCCGCTCCGACAGAAAGCCATAGCCGGGATGGACGGCATCCGCCCCGCTGCGCTTCGCAATCTCGATCAGCTTGTCGATGTTGAGATAGGTGTCCTTTGGCGTCGAGCCGCCCAGCGCAAAGGCTTCGTCGGCGTGACGCACGAACAGGGCGTTGACGTCCTCGTCCGCATAGACGGCGACCGACTTCACCCCGTAGTCGCGGCAGGCGCGCACGATGCGCAGGGCAATCTCGCCGCGGTTTGCGATCAGAACCTTCTTCATGGTCTGCCGCCCTTTCTCGTGGTCTCGACGGCGTTGAAGCGGATGCGCGCTCCCGCCGGAATCTGGCTGGCGTAGCTGAGCTGCTCTTCGCGCAGCGTGGCGATGACGGGGTATCCACCGGTCACCGGATGGTCGGTGAGGAACAGCACCGGCTGACCATTGGCGGGTACCTGAATGGCGCCCGAAAGCGTAGCTTCGCTCGGCAGTTCGTCGCGTATCTTGCGTTCCAGCGGCTCGCCGGTAAGGCGCATGCCGACGCGGTTGCTCTGCTGGCCGACCGTCCATTCCTGTGTGAGGAACAGCTTGACTGCCTCGTCCGCGAACCAGTCGCTGCGCGGGCCGAGATAGACGTCGAGCTCTACAGTTTCGCCGGTAGCCGGCATCGCAAAGGGCGGCGCGGCCGATGGCTGCACGGCAATCTTAGTGTCCGTCTCGCGGACGAACACCTTGTCGCCCGCTTGCAACGGGGTGGGGCCCAGCTGCGCAAGCGTGTCGGTCGAGCAGCTACCCAGAACCGGCTCGACGTCGAAGCCACCACGGATGGCAAGATAGGAACGAACGCCCCGGCGCGGCGCCTCGATGGTAACTGTGTCCCCGTCGTTCAGAGCAAGCGGGGTCCAGTTTGCAAGCCTCAGGGCGTCACCGTCGACGTCGCGGACGAGGATGCCCTCGGCAGCGCCAGTGACCGCGGCAACGAGGTAGCCTTTCACGCGGAAGGTGAATGGAGCGGGCGGAATCTCCAGGGCCGCGGCATCGCGATCATTTCCGACAATGCGATTGGCTGCGATCAGGGAGCTGCGGTCGGATGCGCCCGATAGGCTGATGCCCTGCGGTGCCAGGCCGGGACGCCCAAGATCCTGCGCCATCACCGGGAGAGGCGAGCTCACCACCTCGATCCATTGCGATGACGCGGGAGCCGTGGTCGCCTTCTGCACTGGCTGGGCAGGCCTTTTCGCGTAAAAATTCTCCACGCGGCGGAAGCGGACGCTCATGCCGGGGCGTAGCAGCGCAGCCGGTTCGCGGTTGATGTCGAACATGGCAGTATCGGTACGGCCGATCAGCTGCCAGCCGCCGGGGCTGGCCTTGGGGTAGACGCCCGTGAACTCACCTGCGAGCGCCACGGATCCTTGCGGCACGACCGTGCGCGGCGACGAGCGGCGCGGGACGCGCAACGTGGAATCCTTGCTGGCGAGATAGGCAAAGCCCGGCGCGAAACCGGTGAAGGCGACCGAAAAGAGCGTCTCGGTGTGCCGGCGGATCACCTCATCGACGCTGCATCGGAGGATTTCGGCGACGTCGCCCAAGTCTTCGCCGTCATAGACGACCGGAATTTCGACAACAGTGCCAGGCGCACCGGAGGGCGCTGCGCGGCTGCGCGCAAGGATCTCTCGGAGCAGCTGATCCGGGTTGGTTTCGTGCGGGTCATGACGCACGAGAAGGGTCCGCGCGCCCGGAACCAGCTCCTTGATCTCGTCGATCGGCBGCTCCGCCAAGCCCATGCTCGCCGCCATCACCTCGTCGAGCGTGTCGAACTCGATAAGGAACGCGCCCGGCCGCACCGGACGAATTCTCGCAGGTGATGATGACGACGTTTCACTCATTTTCAGGCGCGGCCCGGGGCAAAAGGCGCAATCTCGATGCCCGCTTCATCAAGCGCCCGGCGCACGGCGCGCGCCATCGCGACGGCGTTGGGCGAGTCGCCATGAACGCAGATCGACTGGGCGTTGAGCTTTACCGTCGTGCCGTCGATCGCCTCGACAATACCGTCGCGTGCCATCACAAGCGCGCGTTGCGCGACCGCCTCGACGTCGTGGAGCACCGCGCCAGGCTTGGTCCGGGAGACGAGCTGGCCGTCGGTCGAATAAGCGCGATCGGCGAATACTTCTTCAACTACCGCGAGGCCGGCCGCACGAGCCTGTTCCACAACCGGGGCCCCCGCCAGCGCCAGCAGCACAAGCTCGGGATCGACGGCGAGGATGGCGCGGATGACGTCGTCGGCCTGCCGCTCGTTGTGCGCGATCGTGTTGTAGAGCGCGCCGTGCGGCTTCACGTAGGTGACCTTGCCCTTCGCGGCCGTCGCGATGCCCTGCAGCGCGCCGATCTGGTAGATCACGTCGCCAAAAAGCTCTTCGCTGGTCGGCTCCATGTTGCGGCGGCCAAAGCCCGCGAGATCGCGATAGCCGACATGGGCGCCGATCGCGATATTCCGCTCGAGGGCTGACTTCACGGTGCGCAGGATTCCCGCAGGATCGCCCGCGTGGAAGCCGCAAGCGATGTTCGCGCTACTGACGACATCGAGCATGGCGACATCATCGCCCATCGGCCAGGGCCCAAAGCTCTCGCCAAGATCGCTGTTCAAATCACAGACCAATTGTGCCTCGCGGGTCGATTAACATGTTCACCAGGTTGCGAGCCGCAACGTCGGACACTAACAAGCTCCCACAAACTTGTCCAGACTGTTGAACAATCACGTCAACAAGATTGGATGACGACACGTATCCTGCGTTTCTGGTACAAAATCGATACGAATCGGACGTGGTTGTTGAACGCTTGGGCATCACCATCCGCCTCAACTCGATTTCAGCAGCAGTGTGAGAATTGCATGCCAGCACCAGACAAGATCGTGACCCCGATCGTCACTGCAGTCCAGCCGTTGGCTGACTCCGTTGCCGCGCGCATCCGGGAGAAGGTCATTTCGGGAGAGCTGTCGCCGGGCGAGCACCTGTCGGAAGTGTCTCTGAGTGAGGAATTGCAGGTCTCGCGCAACACGCTGCGTGAAGTCTTCCGGCTGCTGACCAAGGAAGGCATTCTCCGTCACGAAGCGAACCGGGGGGTCTTCGTCACGACGCCGAGCATCTCGACGATCATCGACATTTACCGCATCCGTCGGCTGATCGAATGCCAGGCGCTGGCGGGCGCCTATCCGCGCCATCCGGCAATCGCGAAAATGCGCGAAGCCGTCGAGTCGGCGAAGGAGGCGCGCAAGGCCGGCAGGTGGCTTGCAGTCGGCAGCGCCGACATTGCCTTTCACAGCGCGATCGTCGAGCTCGCAGACAGCCCGCGCCTGTCAGCCTTTTATTCGCATATTTCGCTCGAGCTGCGCCTTGTCTTCGGGCTCTTGAAGGATCCTGAATACCTGCATGCGCCTTTCGTTGACCAAAACGAGAAGCTGATCGAGCAGGTTGAGGCCGGCAACTTCAAGCAAGCAGCGGAGATGCTGGACTCGTACCTGCAGCAGGCCGAGCGCTTCATCATGCTGGCCTACTCAAAGGCGATCGAGGGCTGACGTTTTGTACCGGGTCAGACGGCCACGGCATATTTCGCGATCATTTCGCGCAGGTAGCTGGCCGCTTCCGCACCCTTGAGGGCAGATCCCCAGAGCCTCGCGGCAATATCCTCGTGCAGCGTCATTGCCTCGGGCGCCGACGTAATCAGCGCGACGCCGAGCCGGACATTCGGCTGCTCGCCGAGCCGGAACGGGCTGATTGCCAGCACGGACCGATCCGCCTGGCGAAAGATCTGGAAACTCGTCGCGGGGACGGGTTCGCGCACAATGCCCATCTGGACGCCGATCGGCTGTGACTCGAAGGTCGCGAGAATGTGCTCGGCCTCGCGGCGGGCAGCGATCCTCCGCTGGGTGGAGATCTCGTTTGGCAGGTCGTGCCGGCCGATCAGGCCGTTCAGAAGAAAGCGCTCCAGGTCAACGGATGAAATGAGGCTCACGATATGCGGGCGGCGCTCGCGAAAGGCGGCCTTGCGCGCGGCCAGCGTCGACATCAGCTGGTCGATCATCTGCAGGCCGTCTTTGTCGATGCCTGCCGGAGCCGACTCATGCAGCACCGTCGACAGCATCTCGTCGTAACGGTCGGAGGTGAGCAGGTATGACACCGGGCTGAACAAGCCGATGATCTGCTGGCACTCTTCCTCTAGCTGGCGCATGCGCTCGAAGAAGACGGTGGAGCTGCTGATATACTCGACGCCAACGCCCATCAGGCTCGGAAGCGAAACTCCGAGCTCATTGGCAATGGCCGTCAGCGTCTCGATCTTGCGGATATCACCTTTTTCGACCCGGTAGAGCGCGGCGCGCGAGATTCCCAGCTTCGCGGCAAGCGTCTCAGGCGCAAGACCGCGGCCAAGCCGGTGCGCACGCAGGCGCGCGCCGATGTCGCCGAAGTTCACTCCATCCGCCGCGTTCGAGCTCAAGCCTTGCCTCTTCCGTTATCGTTGCGCCCGTTATCGGGGCCAAACTGACGTGATGTCAACAAACGTCCAAATTTTGAGGTGTGGATCATTAACGAGACGGCGCGGCCTCTCGTCTCATTTTTGAGAATTGCGATTGACAAGGGTAGAAGCGGTTCGTACGAATTTCGCTTTCTTGAACTCCACAATAACGAGTTGAGGTGGGACATGAATATTTTCGCGCGCGGGCTAAAGAGTGTAGCGATGGTCAGCATCGCTGCCGTGATGGCCGCTTCTCCTGCATGGGCAGCTGACTTCGTTGCCAAGATCGGTCACCTGGAGGCGGCCCAGCAGTCGCGCCATGTCCATCTCGAAAAGGTCGCCGAGCTCGTCAAGGAGCGCACCAACGGCGCCGTCGAATTCCAGATCTTCCCGCAGGGCCAGCTGGGCCAGCAGCGCGAGATGACCGAGGGCGTCCAGCTCGGCACGCTTGAAGCAACGGTTGCTCCGGCTGCGTTCCTCGGCGGCTTCAACCCGGTCGTGTCCGTCCTCGACATTCCGTTCCTGCTGCCGGACAATGATGAGCAGGCACAGCAGATCCGTAGCGGCGAGTTCGGCAAGGCGCTGTGCGACACCTTCGAGACGCGCGGCGTTCACTGCGTCACCCTCTGGCCGAACGGCAAGAAGCACTTCACCTCGAACCGTCCGCTGGCCAAGATCGACGACTTCGCCGGCCAGAAGTTCCGCGTGATGGACTCGAACATCCTCATCGAGCAGTTCAATGCGCTCGGTGCTTCGGCGATCGCCCTGCCGTTCGGCGAGCTCTACACCGCGCTGCAGACCGGCGTGATCGACGCGCAGGAAAACCCGATGGATACCATCCAGCGCATGAAGTACTACGAGGTGCAGAAGCACCTGGTGGTTTCCGACCACGGCGCGATGGAGGATGTCGTCCTCTTCAACCCGACCTTCTGGAGCAGCCTGCCGGAGGAATACCAGAAGATCATCACCGACACCTTCGTCGAGGTCATTCCGGACCTGATCGCGCACAAGGCTGCTTCGGTTAAGGAAGCGCTTGACGAGATCAAGGCCTCGGGCATCGACATCCGCGAGATGGATGCCGCCGAGAAGGAAGCCTTCCGCGAGAAGATGTACCCGGCGACCCGTGCCGCCTTCCTGAGCCGTACCGGCGATGAGGGCCAGCGCATCATCGACATCTACGAAGCCGAATACGCCAAGGTCACCAAGTAATCATTCCAACCCGGGTGGTCTCCGCTCCGGCGGGGATCACCCATTTTCTTTTCGGCCAGTAGCCCAGAGCGTTTGCTGATTGGAGAAAGCCGCATGAAGGCCCTAGCTGCACTGCGGACTGTCGAGCGGGTCGCCGTTGTGGCGATCTTCCTCCTCATGATCGTCCTTTACTTCATCAACGTGGTGTCGAGGCAATTCGGCGGTTCGTTCGCCACCAGCTTCGCCTGGGTTGAAGAGACTGTGCGCCTGCTCAGCCTGTTCCTGGTCTTCCTGGCGCTCGGCCTCGCACTGGAGCGCGGCCGCCATGTCGGCGTCTATAGCTGGCGCGACCGCATCGCCGAGCGGTTGCACCTGCCGATCCGCAAGATCATCGACGCGATTGCCATCGTCTTCAGCCTGTACCTCGCATGGCTCGGTTATAGCATGACGGCTTTCGTTTACTCGACCGGGCAGATCAGCCCGACGCTGAACGTGCCGATCTTCTGGATCTATCTCGCCCCGACAATCGGGTTCCTTCTGCTTGGCCTGCGCTATGCGCTCAGCCTTTTCGGCGTCATTGACCGCTATGCCGGTCAGGACGGGGGAGAACACTAAATGCTGCTCCTGGTCGTCGCAGCCGCTGCGGTACTGCTGCTTGTTCTCGGCTTTGAGATGATGCTTGTCCTCGGCGTCCCGGCGCTGATGGTCAAGGAATTCTTCTACGGCAACCTTCCTGATCCGGTGATCGTCCAGAAGATCGTGGGTGGCATCAACCACTCGACGCTCCTGGCAATTCCCTTCTTCATCCTATCTGCAGAGCTAATGGGTGACGGCCAGATCGCGCGCCGCCTGACTCAGCTGGCAGATGCCTTCCTTCGTCACTTCCGCGGTGGTTCCGGCTATACCGCGATCGGCGGCTCTCTCGCCTTCGGCTCGGTCTCCGGATCTGCACCCGCCACCGTTGCCGCGATGGGCAAGATGGTGTTCCCGGAAATGCAGAAGGCGGGATTCAAGGACAAGTTCAGCCTTGGCCTCATCGCTTCGAGTGCCGAGACCTCTCTGCTTCTCCCGCCCTCCATTACACTCATCATCTATGGTTGGATGACCGGCACCTCGGTCGCAAAGCTGTTCATCGCCGGCATCGTGCCGGGTTTCGTCCTCGCATTCGCCTTCGCTCTGCTCGTCTGGTGGGAAGCGCGCAAGAACGGCGTCTCCCGTGGCGAGAAGGCGAGCTGGAGCGAGCGCCTGCAGTCGATTTCTCGTGCCGGCTGGGCGCTGGGCATGCCGCTCATCATTCTCGGCGGCATCTACACTGGCTATTTCACGCCGACGGAGGCTGCGGCGGCCAGCGTCGTCTACGCCATCTTCGTTGAGAGCGTGATTTTCCGGACCCTTACGCTCAAGAAGCTGTTCGCGATCACCGAGCGCGCTGCGCTGTCGACCGCGATCATCTTCATCCTGCTCGCGCTGGGCGGCCTCCTTTCCTATTTCGTCACGCTCGCGCAGGTGCCGCAGGCGATCCTCGCCTTCATCAACCACATCGATGCTGGCCCGATCGTCTTCCTGATCGTCATCAACGTGATCTTCCTGATCTTCGGCATGTTCGTCGACCCGAACTCGGCGCTGCTGATCCTGGTGCCGCCGCTCTACCCGGTGGCCATGGCGCTCGGCATCGATCCGGTTCACCTCGGCGTCATCGTCACGCTGAACATCACGATTGGCATGATCACGCCGCCGTTCGGCCTGGACCTGTTCGTAGCAGCGTCGACGCTGTCGAGGCCGGTTATGCTGATCATCTCCGGCATCGGGCCGTTCATCGTCGCAAACATCGCGACGCTGTTGGTGATTACCTACATCCCCACGGTCTCGACCTTCCTGCCAAACCTCATAATGAACTGAGTTTGTCATGAATGCAGCTTTGAAGCTGGGTGACGTGCGCGAAGCCATCAAGCCGGTGGTCTTCGAGCGCGACCTGCAGATCATTTCCAACGTTCAGGTCAATGGCGAGTATCGCCAGATGGTCCTGAAGGCGCCGCGCGAGATGCTGGAGCAGTGCCGGGCCGGCCAGTTCTTCCACCTGCTGTGCCCGCAGCTTGGTGGGGAGAACCCGTACCTGCGCCGGCCGATGAGCATCTACGGATTCTACCCGGACAAGGGCGAGCTGCATTTCCTCTACAAGGTCACGGGCGAGGGTACGCGCGCTCTGGCGCATCTTGGCGCCGGCGACACGCTCAACGTTCTTGGGCCGCTTGGTCGTGGTTTTACGATCGCTGATAACTGGCAGCATCTGGTGCTGGTCGCGCGTGGTGTTGGCCTTGCGACGCTGGCTCCTCTGGCGCTCGAGGCCAACCGGCTTGGCCGCAAACTCACCGCGATCTGCAGCGCGCGCAGCGACGACGTGCTGATGTCGGTCCACTACTTCCGCTCGCTCGGCGCGAATGTCGTCACCGTCACGGATGCCGAAGGCACGTCTTCCATTGAAAACCTTGAGGCGATCATCGAAGGGTTGATCGCAGAGGAAGGCGTCGACGCCTTCTACACTTGCGGCTCCAACCGGATCCTGCGGCTGCTGCAGCGCATCGGTGAGAAGCACGAAATTCCCGGCGAGATCGCGCTTGAGCAGCAGATGGCCTGTGGCTTGGGCATGTGCCACTGCTGCGTGCGCCCGTTCCGCAAGGAAGACCGGGTCGTCAATCTTCGCGTCTGCCGCGAAGGCCCTGTCTTCGACATGCAGGAGGCGATGCCATGGTAGATCTGACGGTTGATGTCGGTTCGCTCCGGCTGAAGAACCCGATCATGCCGGCTTCTGGTACGTTCTCGGAAGACTTGGCCGACGTGTTCGACCTCGACCTTCTTGGCGCGCACGTCACCAAGACGATTACGCGCGGCTGGCGCGACGGGAACCCCACGCCGCGCGTTTGCGAGGTTTCCGGCTCGATGCTGAACTCGATCGGCATTCCGAGCAAGGGCGTTGGCTATTTCATCGAGAGGGTCATTCCTTTCTACAAGCGCTACGAGACGCCGCTCGTCGTCAGTATCTCCGGCAACACCGCCGATGAGTTCGCAACGCTGTGCTCCGAAGTAAGCGTCGACGGCGTGGCAGCCATCGAGGTCAACATCTCGTGCCCGAATATCGAGGAAGACGGCAAGGCGTTCGCCATCCGCCCGTCCTCGACCTTCGACGTGATGACCAAGCTGCGCAAGGCGACGCATCTGCCGCTTTGGGCGAAGCTGACGCCGAACACGGGCGAGACGCCGGAGGTCGCGCGCGCTGCCGAAGACGCGGGCGCCGATGCGCTGGTGGTAGCCAACACCATTCTTGCGATGGCGATCGACATCAACACGCGCCGACCGAAACTCGGCAACCTCATGGGCGGGCTCTCCGGCCCGTCGCTCAAGCCGATCGCGCTGCGCATGGCCTACCAGTGCGCACGTGCGACGAAGATCCCGGTCATCGGCTGTGGCGGCATTTCCAGCGTCGAGGACGTTTTGGAATTCCTGATCGCCGGTGCGACCGCGGTTCAGGTCGGCACGGCGACCTTCATCAACCCGCTCGCCATGCCGCGGATCATTGATGAGCTTGCCGCATGGCTGGCCCGCCATGGCTACAGTTCCGTAAAGGACGTGATCGGCAGCGTCATCGATGACGAGCAGAAGGCGGGAGTGGTCTTCATGGAGGCTGCGCCATGAACGCGCTGCCCAGGCCCGCGGATGTGAGCGCGGTCTCGGACCTCGAGATCGCCAGCTATCTCTTCGACGAGATCGCCAGTCGTACCCGCGACGTCGAGGGCGTCAGCCGTCCGGCCTTTTCGCAGATCGAAACGGACACGCTCCGCTTCCTCGAAGATTTCGCGCTGAGCCACGGCCTGTGCGTCTGGTATGACGCGGGCCAGAATGCCCGCTTCTGTCTGCCGGAAGATCGTGATGCAAAGCGCTATGTGATCGTCGGCTCGCATGTCGATAGCGTCCCGGCCGGCGGCAATTTCGACGGCCTTGCCGGTGTCGTCGCTGGCCTCCTTTGTCTGCTACGAGCCAAGCGCGAGGGCGTGAAGTTCTCCCGGCCTGTGCACGTGCTTGCGATGCGCGGCGAGGAAAGCGCCTGGTTCGGCCCATGCTATATCGGCTCGAAGGCGCTCACCGGCACGCTGGCGCCCGAACTGGCGGCAAAGCACAAGGCTGACGGCCGCACGCTCGATGAGCATATGGCCGATGTCGGCATCCCGATGGAGAAGGTGCGCGAGTCCGTGCCGCTGATGGATCTGTCGGAGATCGAGGCCTATCTGGAGCTCCACATCGAGCAGGGCCCGCTGTTGATCGGCAAGAAGCTGCCGGCGGCGGTCGTCTCCGGCATTCGGGGCAATTTCCGTCACCGCCGTATCCGCTGCCTCGGCGAAGCCGGTCACTCCGGCGCCGTGCCGCGCGCCTATCGTCGTGACCCGGTGCTGGCCATGTCGGACTTGCTGGTACGCCTCGATGAAAGCTGGATGACCATCCTCAACATGGGTGACGACCTAGTGCTGACCGCAGGTATGGTCAGCACCGATCCGGCCACGCATGCAATGTCGCGCATTCCGGACGAGATCAGCTTCAGCCTCGACATCCGCAGCCAGAGCGCCAAGACGCTTGACGACATGCGCCGCCTGCTCGACGCGGAGATGCGGCAGGTCGAGAAGGAGCGCAAGGTTCGCTTCGAGCTCGACCGCGAGATGCGCGTGGAGCCTGCGCTCTGCGCGCCGGAAATCGTGGCAGGACTCAAGGCCGCGATGGAGCGGCTCGGCATGGAGCCTTTCGTCATGCCGTCAGGCGGTGGCCATGACGCCGCCGTGTTCGCGGCCGCGGGCGTGCCATCCGGCATGGTCTTCGTGCGCAACCGCAACGGGTCGCACAATCCGCAGGAAGCTATGGATCTGCCCGACTTCCTCGCGGGAACCGACATCCTGCACGAGTTCCTCAAGGGGTAATCGATGGCACACGCGCTTGCTGCACGGTTTTCGGTTAACGCGGGGCCTCGTCGCGCCGCGCCGAAAGCCGGCGGCGAGGCGCTTTCCGTTTTCCCGGTCAAGTTCCGGGTCCAACCCGCTCTGCGGCTGGATTGATAGCCGGGAAGTTGGTAGCGAAGGCTATCAATAGGAAGGATTCAGCGATGTTCCCGAATACATTCCCGGATCGCTCGGTAATTTCCGAAACGGTGGCGAAGATGCTGCTGGAGGTGAATGCCGTGCATTTTCGGGCTGACCAGCCGTTTACGTTTACCTCTGGTCTCGCGAGCCCGGTCTACATCGATTGCCGGCGGCTGATTTCCTATCCTCGCATCCGTTCTGCCATCATGGACTTCGGCGCATCGGTCGTGTTCCGCGACGTCGGTTTCGAGCAGTTCGAGGCTGTCGCCGGCGGTGAGACCGCCGGCATTCCGTTCGCAGCCTGGCTGGCGGATCGTCTTGCCCTGCCAATGGTCTACGTCCGCAAGAAATCGAAGGGCTTTGGCCGCGACGCGCAGATCGAGGGCGCGTTGTCAGAAGGCCAGCGGGTACTGCTGGTTGAAGACCTGACGACGGATGGAGGCAGCAAGCTCAAGTTCGCGGAGGCCGTCGCCAAGACGGGCGCGCGGGTCACCGACACCTTTGCAGTGTTCTACTACGGCATCTTCCCGGATACACCGCGCAAGCTCGAGGCGGCAGGCATGCGCCTGCACTATCTCGCTACCTGGTGGGACATCCTGAAGGTGGCGAAGGACCAGAACCGGTTTTCTAACGAGACCATTGCGGAAGTCGAACGCTTCCTCACCGAGCCGGTGAAGTGGTCAGCCAACCACGGTGGCATTTCGGCGCTGCCGCTCTAGATCAACAAGGGAAACAGCATGTTTGATGTATTCTTGAAGGAACTGAACGACAACGGCGGCAGCGTGCGTGCCTACGACGCGGTGGCTCGCGCTGCCCGCGCGCGCATTGCCACCGAGCCGCAGAACGCAGCCGCCCTGCTGCTGATCTCGGCGGCGGCGCAGCAGTTTGTCGACGCTTATGACGATCAGCCGCTGACTTCGGATGCTGCGACCGAGGAGCTTTCGCGCTTCAGTGCCCTCGTCACCTCGCTCGACACCGCCTTTACCAGTGGCTCCTTCGAGAACCAGCTGAAGGCTCTCAACGAAGTCGCGACCGTTCTGGTGAACCATCGCGCCTGAGCTGGTTCTTTCGGGAGGATGATTTTGAACGGCCAGCCGTGAGGACAGCCGGACCGTTCGACCTGTACCCTGTGATCTAGCCCTGTGCGATCAGCGATGCGTAGGCCCTGCCCGCATCGCTGACTGCCTGCGCCTGCCCGCCTTCAAGCCGTTCAGCGAGCAGCCTGAACGCGCGCGTGTCGGCGCGCGGGTTATTGTCCAGCTGGCCGATCCGTCCCATGACGAGCTCCGCTGCCCGCCGCACCGCCGCTGTGGTGTCGCTCGCCCCAGCCAGTTCGCGGCAGAGGAATACAGTCTGCTGCAGCACGAACATTGCCTTTCCCGCCACCTTTGCCCGCTCCTCGGCACGCGCCAGCCGTTCCGAGATGCGTACGAGCCGCAGCACGCGGTGATACATCCGCGCCTCAAGGACCTGCCGGTTAATCGGCTCCGACAGCGGTGTCGCCGCCAGGCCTGCAAGTTCCCGGCGCGTGATTTCGAGCAGGTGCTGCTGGCGTCGCTGCAGGTTGATCGGGAAGACGAAGAGATAGGCTGCGAGCGCGACGACCGGACCGGCGAGCACCGCCAGCGCCTTGACGATCGAGTCGCCGAATGTACCGGTAAGTGGCAGGCCGGGCTGCGACATCAGCAGCATGATCATGCTGAAGTCGGTCGCGGCAATGACCGTGCGCCGGTGTGCGACAAGCAGCGGGGCGATCATGATGAACGGGAAGAAGAGCAGAAGCTGTTGAAGTTCGTTTGCGGCGATCGGCCATGCCATCCACCGAACGGCCAGCGCCGCTAGCACGCCGAGGAACTGGCCGAGGATGATGTGGCGCATGGTGATCGCCGGGCTCTCGAAGGTCGAGAACAGCGAGATCATCACCGACAGGCCGAGCAGCATAAAGCCGCCGAAGTCCCAGCCGGTGAACAGCCAGATCAGCCCGAACAGCATCATGCCGCCGCCGGCGCGAAGGCCGGCTTCCCGCGCTCCAGGCCAGTCGCGATGCAGGAAGACGGCGGGCGCGCCGGTGCGACGAACAGAATCGTTTCCAGTCGGAGTATCGCTGGGAAATAGATCGGCGAGTGCCGTCGCGAGCCGGTCCAGCGGGCCGGCTGGCATCGTCTTGATCTCGGACAGCAGTCGCGCGGCTCTGGTGCCGTCCCCCCGCTCCAGCGCATCGGCAACGGACGCAGTACGCGGATTGCGTTCCGGAGTGCGCTGCATCAGCAGCGGGACCACCGCCAGAAGTACCGCCCGCAAGCGCTTGATTTCATGCCGGGAACTGATCGAGCCCGCAGCGTGCGGCTCGAGGTCTTCATCGATGGCCGCGAGCTCCGAAAGATAACGGCGGCGGTCCCCGTCGCGCTGATCGATACCACCTTCGCGCAAAAGGCGAGCGACGAGCCGCGTGACGCGGCCTCGGAGATCCTTCTCGTCGGTGCGCTTGGCGAAATAATAGCCAACCAGCGTTGCGACGACGACGCCGGTGAGGACCGTAGCGAGGCGGTCGGCGCCGAGATGGAAGACGAGGTCCGGATGCTTCGTGTCGAGCAGCGCCACCATCGACGCCGAATATCCGGCGAGTACCGTACCGTATGTGACGACACCGCGCTGCAGGTTGCCGAACCAGGTGCAAAGGCCAATCCATACGGCGAGGCCGACGACGAGCACTGCCGGATGCACCCTCTGGCTGCCGAGGACGAGGCCAATACCTGCCACTGTACCGACAAGCGTGCCGAACATGCGGAAGAAACTCTTTTCGAGGAGCATTCCGCGCAACGGCTGAGACGCCGCCCAGACCGACATCCCGGACCATTGCGGGTGCTCAAGCCCCATCAGCCATGCGAGCAGGATCGCGAGCCAGCAGGCAAGCGCAGTACGCGCGGCGAAGCGCAGCCGCGCGATGTCGAATCCGTTTCGGGTCAGCCGGTCGGTCATCTGCTGTCCATACAGCAGTTTTGTTCCTCGGCTCAAACTGTGGCTGGGTGAGACTGGCTGCGCACCCTCCCGGAGGCTGTCGTATCAGATTATGAGGGATAGCGGCCTCGCAACGTCAGTGACCTTACGTAAGTGACTGTTTTCTCAGGGGACGAAGGCCGTTCCGCAGCGGCATCGTTTCCGCAACAGAATTGCGTGCTGCGGGTGTGATCGGCAACAGTCCGAACCGTTGTGACACACAAGCTTTATCTTAATATCTTTTCGATCGCGAAGAATGTGAATTCACGAACGCGCTTTACCTTGTTATATGCCGCCCCGTGTTCGCGCGAGGCTGCAGCATTCCTCCCTGCTTACGGCACTCGCGCATGCGCGTGACTCGGCTTGGCCGGCCGATCAGTCCCTCCCAAACGCGCTCCGCAAATTCCCCCGGCCAGGAGTAAAGTGAATGTCATCCACTGTTGCAGCTGCGCCGCAGGAACGAGCGCCAGCCAACCCCCGATCTCGTGTGCTGCTTGCCAGCCTCGTTGGCACGACGATCGAATTCTACGACTTTTATGTGTATGCGACCGCAGCAGTTCTCGTCTTCCCCCACCTGTTCTTCCCGGCAGGCGACGACACCGCGGCACTTCTCGCATCCTTCGCGATCTTCGGCGCTGCGATGATTGCGCGCCCGCTGGGCGCCATCTTCTTCGGCCACCTTGGCGACAAGCGCGGCCGCAAGATCACCCTCGTTGGCGCGCTGCTGACGATGGGTATCGCCACCTTCCTGATCGGCCTGCTACCGACCTACGCCTCGGTCGGCTGGCTCGCCCCGGCGCTGCTGGTGATCATGCGCCTCGCACAGGGCTTCGCGCTCGGCGGCGAGTGGAGCGGCGCGGCGCTCGTTGCCACCGAGAACGCTCCCGAGGGCAAGCGCGCCATCTTCGGCACCTTCCCGCAGCTTGGTGCGCCGCTCGGCTTCATCATCGCCAACGGCCTGTTCCTGATCATCGCGGCCGTACTGCCGTCCGAGGATCCGTCGCGTCCGTCGGAAGCCTTCCTCAACTGGGGCTGGCGCATTCCGTTCCTGTTCTCAGCCGTGATGGTCGTGGTCGGCCTCTGGGTCCGCCTCAATCTCGTTGAGAGCACCGCGTTCGAAAAGACGGTCAAGACGGGCAAGGTCCGCAAGCTGCCGCTGGCCGAGGCCTTCAAGAAGTATTGGGTCGAGCTGATCCTCGGCACCTTCTACATGCTCGCGACCTACGTCCTCTTCTACCTGATGACGACGTTCTCGCTCAGCTACGGCCGCGCCGGCGTCAACGGTCCGCTGCCCGGCCTGGGCTATGACTACAGCGACTTCGTGCTGATGATGATCGTCGGCGTCATCTTCTTCGGCATCTTCACCATGGTGTCGGGCCCCTGGGCCGATCGCTGGGGGCGCCGCAAGACCCTGATCTGGGTCACGATCGCCATTGCCGCGTTCGGCATGCTGTGGGTGCCGATGCTGTCGGCCGGCTTCGTCGGCGTCATGGCCTGGCTGATCATCGGCTTCACGCTGATGGGCCTGACCTTCGGCCCGATGGGGGCGCTGCTGCCGGAGCTGTTCCCGGCCAACGTCCGCTACACCGGCTCGGGCATCTCCTACAACGTCTCGTCGATCCTCGGCGCGGCTGTTGCCCCGTTCATCGCGGTGGCGCTGTGGAGCTACGGCGAGGGCAGCCCGTTCTGGGTTGGCGTCTACCTCACGGTGATGGCTCTCATCACGCTGATCTCGCTGCTGGTCGGCAGCGAAACCAAGGATATCGACATCGAGCAGTAAGCTGCCTGATGTAGCGATCTCAGAAGGCCCGAGCCGATGTTCAGCCCGGGCCTTTTTTCTTTATCGGGCTCAATCAGTCACAGCGATTGCTGGCAGCATTCGACGAAGGCGCGAACAGCAGCAATTCGCGGGCCGGAGCGCCCCCACAGCACGCCGGTCTGCCGCACGTCGCCAGCGTCGAGCCGAACCTTCTGAAGCCTGAGGCCTTCCGGCCACGGCGGCGCCCATTCTGGTACAATGGCAAGGCCGAGACCGCGATCGACGAGGGCGGCAATCGCATCCAGCGCATCAAGTTCCAGCCATTCGCGCAACTTCAGCCCTTGCTTGCGCAGATAGCGATCGACGATCTGCCCGCCCCACTGGTTGCGGTCGTAGCGGATGAAGGGTGCCTGCGTCAGTGCCGCATGCGGATCCTCAATCGGCGTGTCCTCCGGCGCAATGAGCACCAGCGGCTCGTCGCGCAGGGTCAGCCATTCGTGGGACTTCGGAATTGGGAAATGGGGGCGCACAAGGATGGCGGCGTCACATTCGCCTGCCAGCAGCGCGTGGTAGAGGTCAACCGAGGCGCCGGGGCGGACAAAAACCTCGATACGCGGAAAGTTCTGGCCAAGCGTGGCGAGAATGGCGGGCAGCAGTCCGGTCAGCGCTGTGGCCGTCGCGCCGAGACGCAGTTGCCCGGCCGGCATGTCATTGGCTGCTGCTGCCTTCAGTGCGCGCGTTGCTTCAAGCAAGGCATGAGCCTCGGCCAGCACCGCAAGGCCGGAGGCAGTCGGTCGCACGGTGCGTCCGGTGCGGCTTACCAGCGAGTGTCCAAGCTCAGCCTCAAGCGCGCGCAGCCGCTGGGCGACAGCGGCAGGTGTCAGGTTCAGGCGACGGGCGGCCTCGGCAATCGAGCCGCAACTCGCAACCGTCACGAAGCTTTCAAGGAAGCGGGTGTCCATCTTCTACAAAAACTATCGTTTGAAGATATGAAAAGCAACATTTTACAACTGATCGTCGTCGTCTATCAGGAGATGGACAACGCGCATGTCGCGGCAGCAGATCAGGAGATGACAGGTGTCGATCGAAGAGAAGTTCAGCAGGCTGGGAACCGACAATGCGCCGGGCCAGGAAGTGCGCCAGAGCGCCGCGGGCATCGAGGCGCTGATGCGCGGTGAAAAGCTCGAAGGCAAGCCGGTCGACTTTTCGCATGGCGACGTCGACGCGTTTCTGCCGACGCCGGGCTCGTTCGAGGTGTTCTCGGCCGGCTACGCATTAGGTGGCAAGCAGGCCTACACCGAGTACCGCGGCGACTACGGAATCCGTGAGCTGCTAGCCGAACGTCTGGCTTCATTTACCGGCGCGCCGGTAAACGCCCGCGACGGCCTCATCATTACGCCGGGCACGCAGGGCGCACTGTTCCTTGCGATCGCCTGCACCACGGCGCGCGGCGACAAGGTCGCGATCATGCAGCCGGACTACTTTGCGAACCGCAAGCTGGTCGAGTTCTTCGAAGGCGAGATGATTCCGGTCCAGCTCGACTACGTCAATGCAGGCAACAATGCCGGCATCAACCTCGGCGAACTCGAGGATGCCTTCAAGGCGGGGGCCAAGGTGTTCCTGTTCTCGAACCCGAACAATCCGGCAGGCGTCGTCTATTCTGCCGATGAAATCGCGAAGATTGCCCAGCTCGCTGAGCGCTACGGGGCGACTGTCATCGTGGACCAGCTCTATTCGCGTCTGCTCTACACCAGTGCCACCTACACGCATCTGCGCGCCGGCAACATCGATCCTGAGAACGTGATTACCATCATGGGCCCGTCGAAGACGGAGTCGCTCAGCGGCTACCGCCTCGGCGTAGCGTTCGGCTCGAAGAAGCTCATCAACCGCATGGAGAAGCTGCAGGCAATCGTCTCGCTGCGCGCGGCAGGCTATAGCCAGGCCGTGCTTCGCACCTGGTTTGCCGAGCCGGAAGGCTGGATGGACGAGCGCATCCGCCTGCACCAGGCGATCCGCGATGACCTGCTTACCGTACTGCGGGGTTGCGAAGGGGTATTCGCCCGCACGCCGCAGGCGGGCAGCTATCTGTTCCCGCGTCTGCCGAAGCTTGACGTTTCCTATACCGACTTCATCAAGATCCTGCGCCTGCAGGCAGGCGTGTCGGTTACGCCGGGTACCGAGTTCAGCCCGCACTGCGCCGACAGCATTCGCTTCAACTTCTCGCAGGATCATCAGGCGGCTGTCGCAGCCGTCGAGCGTCTGGTTACGCTGGTCGAGCGCTACCGCGCCTGATTTTTTTGGTCCTTCCCTGTGAGGTCAGCGCCCTTGCGAGAACCTCGCGGGGGCGTTGATTTATGTGCGCCAGCCGGTGAAACTGCGGTCAGGCAGGTGGGGAACCTGCATCGCCAGCATTCATCAGCCGGTTCTTTCCGAGCCGGCTGCAGCAGCACAAAGGATTTGCCCATGACCGAGCGCGCCATCAGCCGGTTCCCGGTGCCCAAGCTCGAGGACCTTCCCGAGGATATCCGTGAACGCATCATGGCGGTGCAGGAAAAGTCGGGCTTCATCCCGAACGTGTTTCTGGCTCTCGCGGACCGCCCGGACGAGTTCCGCGCCTTCTTCGCCTATCACGACGCGCTGATGGATAAGCCCGGCAACCTCACTAAGGCCGAGCGCGAGATGATCGTGGTGGCGACGAGTGCCGCCAACCAGTGCCAGTACTGCGTGATCGCACATGGCGCGATCCTGCGCATCCGTGCCAAGAACCCGCTGATTGCCGATCAGGTCGCGATCAACTACCGCAAGGCCGACATTACCCAGCGACAGAAGGCGATGCTCGACTTCGCCATGAAGGTTTCGACCCGTGCTTCCGAGGTCGGCGACGAGGACTTCGAGATGCTGAATCAGCACGGCTTCACCGAGGAGGACATCTGGGACATCATGGCGATCACCGCTTTCTTCGGCATGTCGAACCGGATTGCCAACGTCACCAGCATGCGCCCGAATGACGAGTTCTACACGCTCGGCCGGTAAGGCAGAGGGGCATTCAAGGTGAATCGAACGGGCGGCCTTGAAACTGAAAAGTTCTGAAACTAGCTCGATATGCGCGGCGCCTTCTGGGCCGCGCCCCGCATCGGTCCGGCCGGACCGGTGCGGCGGAACCTCTCAATGATTGTTTGTCCTTCAGGGAGAACGAGTATGAAGTTCCATCATTGCTGCGACCGCTTCCACGCAGACTTCGCGCATCGACCATGTCGAACGTTCACCGCCGCTTCAGCGCTAGTGATGTGACCCCGCCACCGACGGAAACTGCAGGCTCTGCTTTCGAGGGAGAAGCATAGAGTACGCTGATCGGAGTTTGACATGAGCATGATGCCACGCTTTGACCAGGTGCCGACCCCCAACCACCCGCCGAGCGAATTTCTCTCGCATGACGCTGAGGCGCGCGAGGTGATCAAGCCGATGATCGATAATATGCTCGACAGCCTGGCGCGCGCGGGCTGGGATCCGCGCACGGCCGCTTCGGCGATGATGTTCCACGCCGCTGCGCGCGTGTCCTCCTTCTCCATGGGTGAAGCAAACCGACACCCCGCGGGATGATGAAGGTCCGTCGGACGTCGTAACTGCAAGTCAATTCCATGCCGCGCCACGCATGCCCCCTTCTGTTCTGGCAATCTCGCCTGTCCAGAGAAGGACGAAGCGTGCCTGCGCGGCCCGCCGATTCTTCGTACATCAACGAAAATGGGAGAGAACGATGACAACCAAGTCGGGATCGCTTTTGGCTGTGACCGCTCTTGTGACCACTCTGCTCGCGGCCGTGCCGGCCGGCTCGCAGGAGGCAGGAACGGGGGAGGCGCTGAAGGGTTTCTGGCTGACCACATCCTATCCGGAACTGGCGATCAAGCCGGGTGAGACCCATACCCTCTCGCTATCGCTGCGCAACGAGAACCTGCCGCCGCAGCGTGCCTCGATCGAGGTGACCGGCGTGCCGGAAGGGTGGGAGTGGGCGCTGAAAGGCGGCGGCAAGGAAGTGTCGGCCGCGATGGTCTCGCCGGATTCCACGGAACGGCTGTCGCTTGAGCTGACCCCCCCGCAGGACGCGGCTGCCTCAGAGGCCTACAACATCGAGGTGAAGGCCCGCACGGCGACCGACACCGTTATACTGCCGCTGATCGTGAGGCTGTCGGGCTCAGAGACGGCGTCCTCCGGGCTGTCGCTTGATCCGGAACTCCCCGGCCTTCGCGGCACCTCGCGCTCCACCTTCTCCTTCAAGATCAAGGTGAAAAATGAAGGCGCCGAGGACGGCCTGTTCAATCTCGCCGCCAGCGTTCCGAGCGGCTTCAATACCCGCTTCAAGAAGGGCTATGGCTCTGAGGAGATCACCGGCGTGCCGATCGCTGCGGGCGCGACCGAGACGGTGACGATGGAAGTCATTCCGGCGCGCAATGCTGCAGCCGGTCGCTATGATGTCGGGCTTGAGGTTTCGGGCAACGGCGTCGCAGAGTCGACGCAGGTGAGCCTCGAGATCACCGGCGAGCCGCAGCTGCGCCTGGTCGGTCCGCAGGAGCGCCTATCTGGTGAAGCCGTCGCCGGCAAGGAGACCAGCTTCGCGTTTACTGTCGTCAACGCCGGCACCGCGCCGGCCTCTGGCATCGAAATGGCCGCGACACCGCCGACCGGCTGGAACGTCGAATTCGAGCCCAAGGAGCTTGGCCAGCTTGCGCCGAACTCCACCGCGGAAGTCAACGTTAAGATCACGCCGTCGGAAAAGGCGGTGGCCGGCGACTACATGGTCTCGCTGCGCGCGGAAAATGACGCCGTGTCCGAAAGCGTGCAGTTCCGCACCACCGTCCGCACCTCGACGATGTGGGGCGCCGCGGGCCTCGGCATCATTGCTGCAGCCGCGCTGATCCTCGGCGGCGCCGTGACGAGGTATGGCCGGCGATGAGCGAAATCGTTCTTGAGGCGAAAGGCCTGACGAAGAAATACGGCAACTTCGCCGCCGTTTCTGGCATTGACCTCAGCGTCAGCAAGGGCGAGGTTATCGGCCTGCTCGGTCCCAACGGCGCGGGCAAGACGACGACGATCCTGATGCTGCTTGGGCTCACCGAGGCGACCGAAGGCACCGTCAACATCCTCGGCAAGGACCCGCTGCGCCAGCCGCTCGAGGTCAAGCGGGAGGTCGGGTATTTGCCTGACGCCGTCGGCTTCTACGACCTGATGACGGGGCGCGAGAACCTGCGCTTTACGGCGAAGCTCTCGGGCATGAGCCGGGAGGAGGCCGAGAAGCGGATTGCGGACGCGCTTGCCACCGTGCGGCTCAGCGAGGTTGCTGACCGCCGCGTGGCCACCTATTCGCGCGGCATGCGCCAGCGTTTGGGCATCGCCGAACTGATCATGCGCGAATGCAAGGTCGCAATCCTCGACGAGCCGACCTCGGGCCTCGACCCGCAGTCGACCCATGACCTCCTGAACCTCATCCAGGAGTTGTCGCAGGGCGGCATGACGATCCTTCTGTCCTCGCACATGCTGGACGTGGTGCAGTCAATCTGCACGCGGGTCGCGCTGTTCCATCGCGGCCGCATCGGCTTCTTCGGCACGATCGAGGAACTTGCGGCGCGGATCGGCCGCGGCTCCTTCGTCATCGACGTCGAGGCGGATGGGGCCGACCTGCAGAACGTCGGCGCGCAGATCTCCGGGGTATCCTCCGTGCAGCGGCAGCCCGACGGACGCTGGCAGGTCGAGGCGGCACACGACGTGCGCCCGGACCTCGCCCGCCTGATCGTTTCGGCGGGCGGATCGCTGAAGAACCTCGACCTCAGGAGGGCGCGCCTCGACGAGGCCTACGACCAGTATTTCAGGGAGCTTGCACATGCCGCGTGAAGGTTCACCGTTCAAGGGCGTCGGCATCGTCGCCCTCAAGGAGGCGGCCGACCACATGTCGAGCGCCCGCATGCATCTGGTGATGCTGCTGGTGTTGTTGACGGCAATCGCCGCCGCCTGGGGTGCCATCGACCGTATCCGCGACACGACGGCGGAAGACGCCTATCTGTTCCTCAAGCTGTTCACGGTCGCGCGCGAGCCGCTACCGTCGTTCGCTGCCTTCCTCGGCTTCCTGCTGCCGCTGGTGGCGATCAGCCTCGGCTTCGACGCAGTCAATGGCGAGTTCAACCGGCGCACCATGAGCCGGCTGCTCGCACAGCCGGTCTATCGCGATGCGATCCTGTTCGGCAAATTCCTTGGCGGGCTTCTCGTCATCGCGATCGCGCTGCTGACCTTGTGGCTGCTCACGGTCGGGCTTGGCATCCTGACGCTCGGCCTCCCGCCCTCGGGGGCAGACATTGTCCGCAGCGTGTTCTGGCTGATTGCGACGTTGTTCTATGCGGGCGTGTGGCTGGCGCTGGCGATCTCGTTCTCGACGGTCATCCGCACGCCGGCGACCTCGGCCCTCGCAGCGCTCAGCGTCTGGCTGATCCTGACCTTCTTCTGGGGCATGATCGCGCCGCTGCTGGCGAGCCTCCAGCCGGTTGATTCGTTCGATCCAGTCAGCATCGTCAATCAGTACGAGCTGCAGCAGTCGATCGCTCGGTTCTCACCGCAGACACTCTACAGCGAGATCACCGGACTGCTGCTGAACCCGTCGGCGCGCTCGGTTGGCCCGCTCTTCATGCACCAGCTGCAGGGCGCCGTCATTGGCGCGCCGTTGCCGACGATGGAGAGCGTCATGATCGTCTGGCCGCAGATCTCCTGCATGGTCGCCGCCATGCTGGTGCTGTTCACGCTGGCCTATGTCGTGTTCCAGCGCCAGGAGGTGAGGGCATAGCTCGCCTAGCGGGACAGGCGGCCTTCGTCGTCAATGACGGTAAGCCGTGCTGGGGCGCCCGCGCCCCAGCGCCACACCACGAGGTTGAGGTCCTCCGGCGTCGCGCCCTTCGCGAAACTGCGTACCAGCAGCCCGTGATAGCCGGCCTCGACAAGTTCGCGCGCAAACGCCTGCGTGCGCGCCTCTCCCCTAATCCGCATCTGGTCGCGCCAGGTCGTATCGGCGAGACCCACGGCATCCATGCCGAAAACATCAAGTGCGTCGTCGTCGCGGCTGTCGAAGACGTTGCCGATGTCGGCGTCGTAGGAGACGAGCGTTGTCGGTTGCAGGCTGCCGGCCTGGTTGGCCTCGCGCAGCGCGGTCATGATGCTCAGCGAGAGGTAGAGGGCGGGCGTGCCCTTGCGGTTGAAGCGTCCGCCATACAGTTCAGCGCCTCGGCCGGACAGCGGCTCGCGCGCGTAGACGGGATTGATCGCCCGGTAGAGGGTGCCTTGATAACGCAAGGGGCGGCTCAGGCGTGAACGCCGGCGTCGACGGCGTCGATATAGTCGAGCACCTCGTTGGCACGTCCCTCGCGCACCAACTGCATTGCCGTGAGGCCGGAGAAGCCGGGCAGGGGCTCGGAGCGGTACCACGCATAGGCCATCAGGGCCGATCCGAAGCGCGGCTCGACCTTGTTGATGATCTCGGTCACCTCGCGCAGGCGCCGCTGGGTCTTGTCCGAGCGCAGCCGGTCCTTGCGCTGGATGGCGTCCTTGCCGAGGCCCGCGCTGCGGGCGATCTCCTCGCTGGTCGTGCGCAGCACTTCCGCGATCTTGCGCGGCGAAAAGATGCCGTCATCTGCGTATTGTGCCAGGCCCATGGGATCACCTCATGAAAAATGCCGCTGTTTCTGACGAAATATAGCGTCAGAAACAGCGGCATTCAAGGAATGAGCTGAGCGGAGGTCGTGGCACCGCGTCGTCGTCAGATCCGCAGACCCGTCGCGGCGTCAAAAATGTGCGCCATGCCGGGTTGGACGGCGAGCGGCAGCACGTCGCCGTCCCTCACGCGGACGCTTCCTGGCAGGCGCGCGATCAGCGGCTCTGACCTGCCGTTGCTCGCCAGCGGATAGCCATGGGCCAGCGTATCGGCGCCCAGCGTTTCGACCGCCGTCACCTTGAGTTCGAGGTCGGCGGCGGTGGCATCGTTCACCAGCGTCATGTGCTCGGGGCGGATGCCGAGCAGCACGTCTCGGCCGGGAGCGGGCAGTGCGGTTTCCTTCGGGTTCACCGTGCCGCCGGCGGCCAGCGCCAGACCGTTTTCGGTACCTTTGGCGGGCAGAAGGTTCATGGCCGGCGAGCCGATGAAGCCGGCGACGAAAATGCTCGCAGGGCGCTCGTAAACCGCAAGCGGCGTGTCGATCTGCTCGGCGCGGCCCTGGTTCATCACCACCAGCGCATCGGCGAGCGTCATGGCCTCGACCTGGTCGTGGGTCACGTACACGCTGGTGACGCCCAGCGACTTTTGCAGGTTCTTGATCTCGATGCGCATCTGCCCGCGCAGCTTTGCGTCGAGGTTCGACAGCGGCTCGTCGAACAAAAACGCCTTGGGGCTGCGCACGATGGCGCGGCCCATCGCAACACGTTGGCGCTGGCCGCCCGAGAGCTCGCGCGGCTTGCGCTCGAGGAAATCAGCAAGGCCGAGTGTCGCTGCTGCCTCGCGCACGCGCCGGTCTATTTCGGCCTTGTCCATGCCGCGGTTGCGCAGGCCGTAGGCCATGTTGTCGTATACCTTCATGTGCGGATAGAGCGCGTAGTTCTGGAACACCATCGCGATGTCGCGCTCTGCTGGGCCTCGGGCATTCACGACTTCGCCGCCGATCGAGACGGTGCCCTCGGTGATTTCCTCCAACCCCGCGATCATGCGAAGCAGGGTGGACTTGCCGCAGCCTGAGGGGCCGACGAGGACGCACATCGCGCCATCTGGGATCGAGATCGACACGCCTTTCACAGCCTCGACGCGGCCGGCATAGACCTTGCGGACATCCTTCAGTTCAACTGTTGCCATAAGCTGCGTTTCTCACTTCTCGGTTTCGACCAGGCCCTTCACGAACCAGCGCTGCATCAGCACCACCACCAGGATCGGCGGCAGGATCGCGAGCACGCAGGTGACCATGACGAGGTGCCACTGGGTGTCTGCATCGGCAAAGGAGATCATCTTCCTGAGCGCGATGACGATGGTGTTCATGTCGTTGCGGTTGGTGACCAGCAGGGGCCACAGGTACTGCGTCCAGCCGTAGATGAAGAGGATCACGAACAAAGCCGCAATATTGGTCTTCGACAGCGGGAGCAGGATGTCCTTGAAGAACCGCCATGGTCCGGCACCGTCCACACGCGCGGCCTCGACCAGTTCGCCGGGGATGGTGAGAAAGAACTGCCGGAACAGGAGCGTGGCCGTCGCCGACGCCATCAGCGGCAGGGTCAGCCCCGTATAGGTGTCGATCAGGCCGAGATCGACCATCACCTTGTAGGTCGGCAGGATGCGCACTTCCACCGGCAGCATCAGGGTCACGAAGATCACCCAGAAGAAGAACATCCGGAGTGGGAAGCGGAAGAAGACGATCGCGAAGGCGGACAGGATCGAGATGATGATCTTGCCGATTGCGATCGCCAGCGCCACCACCGTCGTGTTGAAGAGCAGGGTGCTGACGTCGACGCCGCCGATGCGGCCAATGCCGCCAAACAGCGCCGTCGTGTAGTTTTCCCAGAACCGTCCGCCCGGCAGCAGCGGCAGCGGGGGGCGCAGGATCGTCTGCAACGAGTGGGTCGAGGCGACGAAGGTGTAGTAGATCGGGAAGGCGACGATCAGCAGGCCGATGATCAGGATCGCATGCGCGGTATAGCGCGAGCCGCGGCTGATGCCGAGCATCCCACCCTGTTCCTTGCGCCCGAGCGCGGCGGCGCGGGTGGCCGGTTGTGCGAGATCAGCCATAGTGCACCTTCCTTTCCACGTAGCGGAACTGGAAAGCGGTCAGCAGGATCACGATGATCATCAGGATGACCGACTGAGCGGCGGAGTCGCCGAAGTTCAGGTTCACGAAGCCATCGTTGTAGACCTTGTAGACCAGCGTTTCGGTCGCCTTGCCGGGGCCGCCACCGGTGACAGCATGGATGATGCCGAAGGTGTCGAAGAAGGCGTAGGTCGTGTTGATGACGAGCAGGAAGAACGTGGTTGGCGCCAGCAGCGGGAAGATGATCGTCCAAAAACGCTTGGTCTCTCCCGCGCCATCGATGGCGGCTGCTTCGATCAGCGTCTTAGGGATGGCCTGCAGCCCGGCGACGAAGAACAGGAAGTTGTAGCTGATCTGCTTCCATGCCGCTGCCGCGATGACCAAAGCCATCGCCTGGGGACCATTCAGCAATGGATCCCATTGAATACCGGCGGAGCGCAGCATGTAGGCAAAGGTGCCCATGGTCGGGTTGAACATGAACAGCCACAACATGCCCGCGATTGCCGGAGCAACCGCATAGGGCCAGATCATCAGCGTGCGGTAGAAGCCGCGGCCTCGAATGATCTTGTCGGCCATGACGGCGAGCAGCAGCGCGATGACCATGGCGATGAAGGCCACGGAGACCGAAAAGATTGCGGTGGTCTGGACGCTGTCGATGTAGCTCGGCTGGCTCAGCACCCGGCGGAAATTCGCAAAGCCGACAAAGGTGCTCTTGAGACCGAACGGGTCTTCTCGCAGCACCGACTGGTAAAGCGCCTGGCTTGCGGGCCAGTAGAAGAACACAATGGTGATAGCGAGCTGCGGCAGGAGCAGCAGGTAGGGCAGCACCTTGTTAGGAAAGACGACGCGTGGGGACAAGGGGTCTCCTCAAGCTGGCGTGGACAGCATCGGACACCCGCGCACGCGGCGCGGGTGTCCATTAATCAGCAAAGCTGGCTTTAGTTGCCGAGGGCCTGCTGAATTGCCGCGTTGCCGCGCTCGACGGCCTTGTCGAGAGCCTGCTGGGCAGTCTGCTCGCCGGCGAGCATCTTCTCGAACTCTTCGTTCTGGATGTCGCGGACTTGCGGCAGGTTGACGAGGCGCACGCCCTTCGAGTTCGGGGTCGGCTCCTTGCCCATCATCTGCTGGATCGGGATCTCACGGCCCGGGTTCTTCTCGTAGAAGCCGGAAGCCTTGGTGGCCTCGTAAGCTGCCAGCGTCACGGGCAGGTAGCCAGATACTTCGTGCAGGCGCTGCTGGATTTCCGTCTGCGACAGGAAGTTGAAGAAGGCTGCGACTGCCTTGTACTCTTCGTCGCTTTTGTTGCCGAACACCCAGAGGCTGGCGCCGCCCGGGATCGTGTTCTGCGGAGCGCCATCGAGATCCGGATAGTATGGCAGCTGGCCGAGGCCGTAGTTCATGCCCGACTTGATCACGTCGCCGAGACCGCCCGAGGACTCGGTCATGATCGCGCATTCGCCCGACAGGAACAGCTGCTTGGCCTCGGACGTGCGGCCGCCATAGCGGAACGTGTCATCCTTGGCGAGGTCGGCAATGTTCTGGAAGTGACGGACGAACGGCTCGGTATTGACGGTGAGCTCGACGTCGGTTGCGCCAAGGCCGTTTTCATGCGTCGCGTACTGGAGGTTGTTCCAGGCAGCGAAGTTCTCGAGACCGATCCAGGTCAGCCAGGTCGAGGTCAGGCCACACTGAGCCGCGCCGCTCGACTTGATCTTCTTGGCTGCCTCGAAGACTTCCGGCCAGGTCTTTGGCGGGTTTTCCGCGTCGAGGCCGGCCTTCTGGAAGATGTCCTTGTTGTAGTACAGAATCGGCGAGGAGGAGTTGTACGGGAACGACAGCATCGTTCCGTCGGGCTTCGAGTAGTAGGCAACGATGCCGGGCAGGTACTGGCTCTTGTCGAACTGCGAACCGCCCATCGAGATGACGTCGGCGACCGGCTTCACGGCGCCCTCGGCGGCCATCATCACGCCGGTACCGACGTCGAACACCTGGATGATGTGCGGAGCCTGGCCGGCGCGGAATGCGGCGATGCCTGCGTTGAGGGTCTCGGGATAGGTGCCCTTGAAGACGGGCGTCACCTTGTATTCGCTCTGGCTCTCGTTGAATTCCTTCGAAAGCGTCTCGACGACCTCATTGTTGGCACCGGTCATCGCATGCCACCACGAAATCTCGGTGACTGCGAAAGCAGTCGACGTCGAGAGAATGGTGAAAGTTGCGGCGATGCCCGCCGCGAAGCCCTGAATTTTCATATTTGTCTCGCTCCCAATTAGTTGGCGAAGGCCGGGCCGCAGCTATGCTTTGGCGATGCTTCGGCGCCGGTTCCGCAGACGGTAGTATTGTCTCTATGTGACAGTTTCACAACCGTTTTGATTTTCTTTGTGCTGTTTCACTTTTAGGGCAGTGCGAAGCAAAAGCGAAACCAAGCGAAACAAAGACTTGCGCGCCCCCGAGGCGCCGCTCAGGCTGTGTAAGCGCAGCCTGCGTCAGGGCCAAAGGTGGGAAAAGCCTATGAGCGAAAGCTTGTAATGTTGCCGCTTGCAGGGGACGCGAATCCCCTTCCGTCAGCTTTCGGCGACAGCCTTGCCGTCGACCACCTTGATCTGCCGCTTGCACGCTGCAGCGATCTTTTCGTCGTGGGTGGAGATGAGAAAGGTCGTCTTCTCAGTCTCGTTGATCTCGCGGATCAGCTCCATGACTTGCCCTGCAGACTCGCGGTCGAGGTTGCCGGTCGGCTCGTCGGCGAGCACCAGCTCCGGCTGGTTCATCAGCGCCCGCGCTATTGCCACGCGCTGCTTTTGTCCGCCCGAGAGTTGCGTCGCGCGAAAGTGGATGCGGTTGCCCAGCCCCACTCGGCGCAACAGATCCTCGCCGCGCTCGCGTGCCTCGCGCGTCTCCCGTCCCTTATTGACGGCAGTAGGGAAGACCACGTTCTCGAGCGCCGTGAAATCGGGCAGCAGATGATGAAACTGGAAGACGAAGCCGATGTGGCGGTTGCGGAATTCGGTCAGCGCCGCATCGCTCGCGCTCGTCATGTCCTCCCCGAGCATCGTGTGGCTTCCGGATGTTGGGCGCATCAGTGTGCCGAGGATGGTGAGCAGCGTGCTTTTGCCGGAACCCGAAGGCCCAAGCAATGCCGCGAGATCGCCTTCAACAAGCGTCAGGTCGAGCCCACGCAAAACGCGTGTTGCCGTCTCGCCTTCGCCGAAGGTTTTAACCAGATCGCGGACCTCGACCAGCGCCGTCATTGGCCGATTACCTCGACCGGATCCACCCTGGCGGCGGCTCGCGCGGGCAGGATCGATGCGACCATGGCGCCGAGGACGGTCAGGAGAACGGCCACAAGGTAGTCGCCCTGGCGCACGTCGATCGGCAAGGAGCCGGATGTCGCCTGTTCCGGGACCGGAAACGGCGACATGACGAGGTAACCCAGCCCTGCGCCGAGCACGCCGCCGATCAGGCCGACGAGGATGCCCTGGATCACAAAAACGACGACAACGAAGACGCGGCTTGCACCAAACGCGCGCATGATGCCGATCTCCGGGCGGCGGCGATAGGTGGACAGCAGCAGCGCGCTCGCCACTCCAATGACGATAGTGACCAGCGAGAAGGCCTTGATCAGGTCGCCGGAGTTTTTCTGGGCGCGAAGGCCATCAAGGAGCTGCGCGTTGTTTTCGGTCCAGGGCGTTGCCTTGAGTCCCGTCATTGCGGCAATGCGCTGGGCGTAGCTTTCGGCTGCATTGAGGTCGTCGAGCTTGATCTCGATGCGGCTGACGCCCTGGTCAAGGTCGAACAATGAGCGCGCCGCCGCGAGGCTGACGAAGGCAGTGCGCGAGTCGAGGGTCTCGACGCCAACGGAGAAGATGCCGGCGATGATCAGCGCGCGCTCGACATTGCGATCTGATTGCAGGTTGATGACCTGGCCGACGCGCAGGCCAAGGTCAGAAGCGAGCGTTGCACCGATGATGATGCTCGAATTGGTCGTCCGGGCCGAGCCGGCAATGAGATGGCCGTCGATGTCGGAGATGGCCGAAACCTTGTCGGCCTCGACGCCCTTGACGTAGACCGGCGCGCGCGACTGACCCCGCAGAATGAAGCCGTTCCCGACGATCTGCTGCGAGGTCGCACGGATGCCGTCCATCGCCTCGAGCATAGGCAGGAAAGCATCGGCCGTGCGCAGCACTTCGCGCTGTCCGACTGCCTTTTGGTAGACGGTTGCTGCTGTATCGGGCCTTGCCGAAATCAGGGTCGCATCGCGGCTTGGCGCCTCGATGGTGACATGTGAGATGTCGCCGACGGTTCGGTCAACGAGGAACATGCCGAGGCCGCCGATCAGGGCGCTGATGAACACGAAGACGAACACGCCGATGGCAACGCCCAGCACCAGAAGTCCCGTCTGCAGCTTGCTGGAGCCGAGATAGCGCAGGGCGAATTTCAGCGCATAGAGCATGTCTAGCCCGCCGCGACCTTCGCGCCAGGCTTCACCGAGCCGGGGTCGAGGATCACTACATCTCCTTCGGTAAGACCTTCGGTGACAATGACACGCTCGGCCGGCCAGTCGGCAAATTTGACCTCGCGCTTCGACGCGACGCCATCGCTGATGACAAGAACGTGGCTCTGGGTACCTTCGGTGATGATCGCTTTGCGCGGCAGCGACAGGGCGCTGTCGAATTCCCTGACAATCACGTTGGCGTTAACCGTAAGGCCGATTGGCAGCGATCCGTCGCTGTCGAGTGAGATCTTGACCTTGCGTCCGCCTGTCGACGGATCGACCTTGGGCGCCGCGAAGGTGATGGTGCCCTCCTGAGCGACGCTCGCGCCCACTGGTTGCAGCAGCGCCTTCAGCCCCTCGCGGATGTGGGAGGAATAAAGTTCGTCGATGTCGGCCTCCACCACCAGTTCGCTGGTGTCGGCGATGACGAACAGCTCACTCTGCGTGTCGACGAGCTGGCCGAGGTCCACGCCTCGGGTGAGGATCACACCGGAGATCGGCGCGCGGATCAGGTATTGCGAAGCCTGTTCCCTGATCTGCTCGAGCACCGCCGCGAGGCGCTGCGTCTCCTTGACGGCGCTAGCCAGCGAAAGCTCGGCATCTTCCAGCGCAGAGCGGGGGCTGTTTACTCCGAGCGCCTTGGCGCGTGCGACTGTCACTTCGGCCTGGCGCTCCTTGCTGCGCTGGCCTTCGAGGGCGGCGGTAGCCTCATCGACCTGCGCCTTGACGAGGGCGGTGTCCAGCGTAACGAGCAGGTCACCCGCCTTCACCCTGTCGCCTTCATCGGCATGCAGCTCTATTGCCTTGGCTGAAACCGCCGCGCGGACCGTCACGCTATGCCGGGCCGCAACGCGGCCGTTGACCGCCAGCACCTGCGAAACGGGTCCGGCGCTAACTGTTTCGGTTGCAACGGCGATGGGCTTTTCCTCCCACGGTCGGGCATAGCCCGCCCAGGCTGCGGCAACTGCAAGGACAGCAACAACAAGAACCCAACGCTTTCTCAAATCGTGCCGCCTCGAACCCGCCAGCTGATGCTCATTGAAAATCCCGCCCCGATGGCGCGATCAACCCGCCAGCCGTCGTTCAGGTTCCCGGCAATATAATGACGCGGAAGGGCCCGACAATCCGCCGGGATTGCATTTCATCCATGCGGGAACCGTGCTCTCAGAGGGGGCCAAGGATGAATTGCGGGGGCGTTAGGAGCCGCGTGCCATGTCCAGTGCGAAAGCATTGAGCTTTTCTGCTCGGGCGCTTGAATCGGATTCGGTGTAGCAGCGAAGTTCGGGTGCATTTCCCGACGGACGAAAGTGAATGATGTCGCCGCTGGCGAAGGTCATGCGGACGCCATCAGTTTGATCGACGCTGAGGAGGTCTCCGCAGTGGCTGTACAACCGCTTGAAGAGCGGGCTCCTCTGCGGATCTGCCGCGTTAATAGCTAATTGCTTCACAATTTCCAGACTGTTCTCATTGGAAAAATCCCGCAGCCGGTCGCTGTATGTAAAGCGTTGGGGAAGCTCAGCGCACAGTTCTGATACTGTTCGTCCTCTTAATGTGGTCAGGACACTAAGAAGCGGCAGCATTGCATCGCGGGTCAACAGCGCCGTAAGGACCCGGCCATTTCGCTCGATCGTGCTGCCGAGGACGAAACCGCCGTTGGCCTCGTAGCCGCAGACGATGCCGCTGCGCCTCTCCCGCTCTGCAAGCATGGCGGAGATGAGGTAGGGGGAGCCGATCCGGGTTCGTATGATGCGTGAGAAACGGCTGCTGCGCTCAAGCGCGGTGCTGCTGCTGATGGGGGTCACAACGCACTCTGCGCCGAGTTCCCGCGCGCATAATAGGCCAATAGTGTCTCCGCGCAGCCACTCCCCGGTCTGATCCGCGAGCATCGGCCGGTCGGAGTCACCGTCGGTCGAGACAATCGCGTCCAGCCTGTGTTCCTTCACCCATGCTTTTGCCTGTAGGCGAAGGTCCGGAGGTATTGCCTCAGTATCGACAGGCACGAAGCTTTCGCTGCGTCCCAACGGAACGACCACGGCGCCCAGTTCACGAAGTGTCCGTATGAGCATATCCCGCCCGACGGCCGAATGCTGCCAAACGCCGATCTTCAGGCCTTGGAGCGTGGAAGAACCGAAGAAATCGAGATATCGGCTGACATACAGATCTGCGATAAGGTCTGCCTCGGGATGTCGAGCAACCGCCTCCAGCGTTTCGCCAGCGGTGAAGCGGAAACGCTCCACGGGCACCGGCTGGCGCAGGATCGCTGCTTCGTCATCCTTGAGGATTTCGCGGCTGGAACGGTGGAACTTGATGCCGTTTCGCTCCGCCGGGATGTGACTGCCCGTCACCATGATAGCGGGAATGCCTCGTGCGAAAGCGTAGTAAGCAAGGGCGGGCGTAGGGATCAAGCCGCAGAAGACAGGCTGACCGCCAGCGTCCCGAATTGCTCTCGCACAGGCCTGCAGCAGCCTCGGCGTGCTCTCCCTCAGGTCGCCAGCGACAGCTACAGGGCCGGAATGAAACTCGCCCTCTTGCCGGAGAAACTCAAGGAAGCCTGTCACAGCACCCCAAACGATGCTGTTCGTCAGGCTCGTCGCCAGCCCACGCAGCCCGCTGGTCCCAAATGCGGCCCCACTTCCTGCGATAAGTTCATCGACGGTCAGCAATGTCCCCTCCACAGCGCGACGGTAGGATTGTGAGCGGGGCCAGTCAATCATATGACAGAGGCCTCATCGGGAGGAACGGGATCAGGCAATGCCTGGTCTGTTTTCGCATGGATTGCTGCGAGTACGGGGCTCTGCGAAGGCCGCGGACTTCTGCGTCGGTGAGTAAGCAGAAGAATGGGCTGTGAAGTTGCAGCCTCCTACTTCCCTCAGTCTGTTCGCTACCTCCAAAGAACAGGTTTAGCTCGCCTGGGCTAGGCGCCTAAGTTCAGCGATCAGGTGATCGCGATGCCCAACCCTCAGACTCTTGCAATGACAGCCAGCGCGCAGGCAGATGCGATGACCATCCCCGCCCCGCCGTTGTCGAAGCGGCCGCGTCGTGCAGGACCATTCGGAAGGAGCCATGGGCGCACCATGGGCGAGGCAAGGACCGACAGGAAGCCCTTCCCGCTTCCATTGTTCCTGCTGCTGTTTTCCCTGCAGATCCCCTGGATCATACCGCTAGGGCCGGTGCGCCTGACCCCATATCGCATCGTACTTCTGCTGCTGGTACCCTTGTTGCTCTACCGTTGGTGGTCCGGCGGCGCCGGGCGGAAGCGGATGACGGATATTGCGCTGCTTCTCCTTTGCATCTGGGCCGGCGTGGCGATGGTGGCCGTGCACGGCGTAGATTTCTCGGTCGAACCGGTCGGCATTTTTTTCATCGAAACGATGGGCGGCTTCCTTGTCGCGCGTTGCTATATCCGCGATGAGGACACCTTCTACCGGACGGTCCGGATGCTCTTCATCATCACCGTCATTCTGCTGCCTTTTGCGCTCATCGAGTCGGTCACGGGACGCAACCTGATCATGCAGGCCTTTCGGATGGTTCTGCCGACCTATGGTGATGCAGGCATGCCGCTGCGCTGGGGGCTGAACCGCGCGCAAGTCAATCTTCTTCATCCGATTCATTTTGGCCTGACCATCGGCTGCACCCTCACGCTGACGTGGCTGGTCCTCGGGTATGGGAAGCCACTTTTCAACCGCCTCATGAAGGCAGGGCTTGTCTTCTTCACGTCATTCCTCTCGCTGTCGTCAGGTCCGCTGACGTCCGTCGTCGCACAGATCGGCTTGATGGTATGGAACCGGGTTTTCGCGCGAGTCCCGATGAAGTGGGGACTGATGGCTGCGGGTGGCGTGACGCTCTTCATTCTCACGGAGCTGTTCGCGAACAGGTCGCTAGCCGTCATTCTGATTTCGCTGTTCGCGTTTGATGAGCACTCCGCGTACATCAGGACGCTCACATGGCAGTACGGGACCGAGTCGATCCTCAACCATCCCTTATGGGGAACGGGGTTGGGCATGTGGGAGAAGCCGGACTGGCTTACCGAAAGCATCGACATGTACTGGATCATCAATGCCGTTCGGCACGGCATTCTGGGAGGTGTTCTCACCTTCGCGGCGTTCATTCCTGCTCTGTATCAGATCGGTCGAAAACCGCTTTCCGATGAGAAGCTGAAGGCCTATCGAGCCGCCTATATGTACACCATGGCCAGCTTTTTCATCGCGGGATGGGCCGTCCACTATTGGGAATCGACGTATATCCTGTTCGTTTTTCTCCTAGGCAGCGGATTCTGGATCCTGGATTGCGAGGAACCACCTGCGGTGGACAAGCGGAGGGCGCGCAACAGGCCTCGACGCCCTTCAAGAAGTACCACGAACAGCTAGATGCCGCTCCAGCGCGAACAGCGCGTCGTGGATGAGGATCGCCATCACGGCGACGACCAGAGCCCCCTGGAGGACGAAGGCGAGGTTGTTGGACTGAAGCCCGGCGATAATGACTTCGCCGAGGGTCGGCGCGGCGACCGTCGAGCCGATCGTCGCGGTTGACAGGCTGATGACGGCGGCAACGCGAACGCCGGCTAGGATCAATGGCAGACAGAGTGGGAGCTCGACCGAAAAGAGGCGCTGCCAGCCCGTCATACCGACGCCCCTGGCCGCTTCCTGCACGTCGCGGGGGAGATTGGTGAGACCCGTTAGCGTGTTTTCGAAGATTGGCAGCATCGCATAGAGGAAAAGGGCGAGGAAGGTCGGCACCACGCCAAAGCCGGTCGCGGGTACGGCCAGCGCCAGCACCGCCACGGGCGGAAAGGTCTGGCCGATGTTGACGACGCTGCGGGCGAAGGGCAGCAGCTCGGTGCCGAACCTGCGGGTGACAAGAATGGCCAAAGCGATAGCCAGAACGCCGGCAGCAACCGTCGCGACAAAAACGAGCGCCAAATGCTGCGCCGCCAGCATGAGCAGGCTGGCGCGGTCGTAGATCGCGGGAGCGGTGCCCTGCGCCAGGCCGGAAAAGAGCGGAGCGAACGAACGGGGCGTCACCAGAAATGCGGCCAGAAGCCAAAAGGCGAGGGCGCGGAGCAGCGTCGGCAGCCACTTCATCCCGGTCCCGCCCCGTTCCGTGTCAGTGCCTCGAGGGTGATGCGCCCGAGCAGGTCGCCGTTCCCGTCAGCGACGGGAAGGCTGGAAGCCCCATGCCACAGCATCTCGGCAAGGGCGTCACGCAGCGACAAATCGCTGCAAACGGCCGGGCCCTCCGCAGGGCCGGCTTCCATGATGTCGGCGACGCGGCTGAAGGAGAGCAGCCGGAACGGCCGCTCGGCCTTGCCGACAAGGGATTCGACGAAAGCGCTCGCAGGATACCGCAGAACTTCCGCGGGATCGGCGTACTGGATCAGCTTGCCCGCATCCATGACTGCGATGCGGTTGCCCAGCGCAAGTGCCTCCTCCATGTCGTGCGTCACCATGACAATCGTGGTGCCGAGCCGCTTCTGGATCGCCAGAAGGTCTTCCCGCGCCTTATTGCGGATGATCGGGTCGAGGGCGCCGAAGGGCTCGTCCATCAGGAGAATGTTGGGTTGCGCGGCAAGAGCGCGGCCGACACCCACGCGCTGCTGCTGGCCGCCTGACAGCTCGTGCGGATAGCGCGGGCCGTAGACTTCGGGCTCAAGCTGAAACAGCAACAGCAGTTCATCGACGCGTGCCTTGATGCGTCGACGGTCCCAGCCGAGCAGACGGGGCACCGTGGCGATATTTTCCGCGACCGTGCGGTGAGGAAACAGGCCATGCTGTTGGATCACGTAGCCCATCGAGCGGCGCAGCTCCGGCCCCGGTACGTTTCTGTTGTCGACGCCATCGATGCGGATCGTGCCGCGATCGAGCTCGACCAGCCGGTTGATCATACGAAGGAGCGTCGTCTTGCCCGAGCCCGACATGCCGACGATGGTCACGAACTCGTGGGCGTTGATCGTCATGGTGATGTCGTCGACGGCGGTAAGGCCGTTGAAGCTTTTGCCGACGCCCTCGATCTCGATCATCGCGCGCTGCCCCCTGATGGTGGCGGTGAGGCAAGCTCGATCAGCACGTCGAGAATGACGGCCGCGGAGAAGGCCAACAACACCGTCGGCAGTGCGCCGAGCAGGACGAGATCAGCCGCCATCTGGCCGAGGCCCTGGAAGACGAAAACGCCGAAGCCGCCGCCGCCAATCAGCGCGGCGATGGTGACGAGGCCGATGTTCTGGACGAGGACAATGCGCACCCCGGTCAGGATCGTTGGCAACGCGAGCGGGAACTCGATCTTCATCAGCCGCTGCAGCGATGTCATGCCCGTGCCGCGAGCGGCCTCGCGGACGTCTGGTGCTACACCCGCGAGACCGGCGATCGTGTTCGCGACCACCGGAAGCAGCGAATAGAGGTAGAGCGCAAGGAAGGCAGGGGCGGCGCCGATGCCGCGAATGCCGAGGGCGCTGGCGCCAGGAACGTTCGCTGCCACCCAGCCGAGCGGGGCAATCAGCAGAGCAAACATTGCCATCGAGGGGATGGTCTGGATCGTGTTGAGGACGTTGAGCACAGCGCCGCGCAATGACGGCGCGCGATGGCAAAAGATGCCAATCGGCACCCCGGTAAGGATTGCCGCGGCCACTGAGCCGACTGCCAGCAGAAGATGGCTTCGCCCTTCGTTCCAGAAGCTCGCAGCGCGGTTGGCGTACTCCTTCATCAGGGAGAGATCATCCCAAAGACCGATCGTCAGCCCCCCGCCGAGCAAAAGGTAGAAGCCTGCGAGAAGCAGCAATCGGATGAGCGGACCGGCCGCGAGACGGGAGAGAGCGTCCGTCACCAGAAGGCCGAACGCAAAGACAAGCAGCCAAAAGCCGGAGGCGGGTGAAACTCGCGCGAGGCGGTCGCCTTCGGGCGTAAGGTGGGTGCCGCTGAGGCCGATCAGCACGAACAGGAACGCCAAAATGCCGGCGCCTATTGCCAGACGGGGGAGCGGGTGGCTTCTGACGAGGCTGAGGGCCGCGACTACGGCGATGACGAGCGTGGCCACGATCGCAAGCGAATGGGGCACGGCGTTCCAGAGCGCTACCGCGTCGCCAGGTACGATGCGGTTGGCGCGAAACGTCGCGAACGGCAGGAAGACCAGCGCAACGAGCGCCAGCCCTGCAACGAGAAGACCGGGTTTGTCGATGTGCAGGGCTGGTTGCTTGGTGGCACTTGCGGCAGTGGTCGCCACCGCGGCGCCTATTTCAGGAGGTCGTTCGTCTTGAGGAAGTCTTCCGCGACTGCGTTCGCGGCTTCACCGCCCACCTGCACGCGGCCGTTGAGTTCCTGCAGGGTTTCGAGGTCGAGCCTTTCGAACACAGGCTTCAGTAGTTCCTCGATCTGCGGGTACTCCTTCAGAACATCCTCGCGCACAATCGGAGCTGGCTGGTAGACCGGCTGCACGTTCTTGTCGTCCTCGAGCACCACGAGCCCGGACGAGGCGATGCCGCCATCCGTGCCATAGACCATGGCCGCATTCGCGCCGCTGGTCTGGTTCGCCGCGGCGGCAATGGTAGCTGCCGTGTCGCCGCCGGATAGGGTGATCAGCTGGCCGGACTTCAGTTCAAAACCATAGGTGCTCTGGAAGGCGGGCAGCGCGGCAGCCGAGTTCACGAATTCGGAAGAGGCCGCGAGCACGACCTTGCCGCCGTCGCTGACAAATTTTCCGAAGTCTGACAGCGTCTTGAGGTGGTTTTCCTGGGCGAGTTCCTGCCTGACCGCGATGCCCCAGGTGTTGTTGGCGGGCGAGGCTGTCAACCAGACGATCTGGTTTGCCTCGTAGTCCAGCTTGCGCGCTTCCTCGTAGGCTTTCTGAGCGTCCTTCCAGATCGGCTCGTCTGCCTTATCGAAGAAGTAGGCGGCATTGCCAGTATATTCAGGGTAGATGTGGATCTCTCCGGCGATGATCGCGTTCCTCACGACCGGAGTTGCGCCGAGCTGGATCCGGTCGGTTGTAGAAATGCCACCATGCTCGAGGACCAACCGGATGATGTTGCCGAGGACGCCGCCCTCCGTGTCGATCTTGGAACTGACGACCACCTGCGCCTGCGCCGGCGTCAACGAAACGAACAGCGCAAGCGCCGCCCCTGCAAAGGATTTCACTGCCAGCATGGACCCTCTCCCAACGGACACATTTTGGAGCGCAACGCACGAGCGAGCATCTGGTTGCATTCCGCATGGAGATTGGTGCTAAGAACCGCCCACGACAAAGATTCGGACCCCCACCGTGAACCCTCCCGTACATCGCCAGTCCAACAACCGCGCCGGCATGCTCTACATGACGGCGGCCTGCCTGATCTTCGCGATCCAGGACGGCATCTCTCGCCATCTGGCGGAAGACATCAGCGTCTACATGATCGTCATGGTGCGCTTCTGGGTCTATGCGGCACTGGCGCTGATCTGGGCGGCGCGCAGGCCGGGAGGCTTCCGTACCGCGGTGGCGAGCGCGTATCCGGTGATGCAGATCCTGCGCGCAGTGTTCATGATTGCCGAGATCGTCGTGATCATGTTCTCGTTCGTGAAGCTGGGGCTGATCGCCACCCACGCTGTGTTCGTGAGCTACCCGCTGATCATCGCCGCGCTTTCGGTGCCCATCCTCGGCGAGAAAGTCGGCTGGCGCCGCTGGCTGGCGATCTTCGTCGGCTTCATCGGCGTCCTGGTGATCATCAATCCGAATGAGGCGGTACTTAGCCTGTGGACCCTCGTGCCGCTCGCAGCCGCCACCCTGTTCGCCATCTACAGCGTGTTGACGCGCTATGTGGCCGCGGGTGACAGCGCTGCGGTAAGCTTCTTCTGGACCGGCGTGTTCGGCGCCGTGATCATCACACCAATCGCTGCACTACACTGGGAGCCCATTGCGGTGCGTGAGGCAGGGTGGCTGGCGCTTCTCTGCGTGCTGGCGATGGTCGGTCACTGGATGCTGATCAAGGCCTACGACGCAGCGGACGCTTCGAGCGTTCAGCCATTCGCCTACCTCCAGTTCCCGTTCGTTTCGATTGTCGGCCTTGTGGTGTTCGGAGAGGCGCTCGCCACCAACGTTATCATCGGAGCGCTGATAGTGGTCGGCGCAGGTCTGTTCACCTTCTGGCGCGAGCGCGTGCGGCGGCGCGCTGCGCTGGCGCAACAGGCACAGGAGCATAACGCCGGCTAAACTAGCCAGCGTCCTTTTCTTCCGTTTGAATATCGGGCTCGAGAACGCCGTAATCCCCCGACTTGGCTCCTGGCTTGGCCGGGAGTTTGCCCTCCGCGGCAAGACCGCGGCGCAGAAGTTCGCGCACCGCCGCTGCTCTGCTCGGCATGCGTCGTTCAAAACGCCAGTCTTCAAGCGCCGCCAGTTCTTCGGCAGTCAGCATGATCTGAAGGCGTTCCTGGCGTTAAATTTCAGCCAACGAATCCCCCTGAACGGGATGAGTAAGTGATGCTAATTGCACAAAGTTAGGAACCGCCGGAACCAGCGTCAAGTATAGCTTGGTCTAAAGGCCTGCAATGGACGCAAGAGGGCCAGATAAAGCAGTTGGTGCATATTGCTAACTTATTGAAAATAAATAACAAATATCAGATATTACCCTTGCATTTCCGGTCAGTCCCAGTCATGCTTCGGTCATGCACAGAAAGGAGCCGTCAATGATGAAAAGGCTCGACATGCCTGAACTCAACGCCGATCTTGCGGAACTGGTTCGGCAAGCGATGGCGACCAATCGGGTCGTGAACGTCCCCGTCGTTGCGGAACAGCTCAGGCGCAAGCATGAGCATCTAAATATCGCGCTTGAAGATCTCGAAGAGCTCGTCCTGCAGTCGGCCAGCCAGCTGCCATACCCGATCGAGTTCGACACCAACGGCGACGACGCAAAGCTATAGATAGCCGGATCTGTAAAGCTGAATGCAATTGGATGGCGCTCAATCGAGCGCCATCGTTCGTCTTGAGGGCGCGATCAGTGATTGTCGCGCGGCAAGCCCTTGGTCTGGGCAATCTGCTGGTAGTCGACGGCCGGCTTGAGCACGCCTCCGTTGCCGAGCTGGTCGACCATCGAGCGCTGGATCTCCTGCCACGGCGTCTGGTGAGCGGGGTACTTGTAGCCGCCATTGGCGGTGAGGTCGGCACGCCGACGTTCCAGCTCTTCCTCAGGCACCAGCATGTTTGCTTCGCCCTTGCGCAGGTCGATGCGGACGCGGTCGCCCGTGCGCAGGATGGCAAGCCCACCGCCCGCGGCCGCTTCCGGCGACGCGTTGAGGATCGAGGGCGAGCCTGACGTGCCCGACTGGCGCCCGTCGCCGATGCAGGCGAGCGAGTGGATGCCCTTCTTGATGAGGTAGCTCGGCGGACGCATGTTCACGACCTCCGCCGCACCCGGATAGCCGATCGGCCCGGTGCCGCGCATGAAGAGCAGGCAGTGCTCGTCGATTTCGAGTGACGGATCGTCGATGCGGGCGTGGTAGTCCTCTGGCCCGTCGAAAACCACCGCACGGCCTTCGAAGGCATCGGGGTCGTCCGGGTTCGACAGGTAACGCTCGCGGAACTCCTTGCTGATCACGCTCGTCTTCATGATGGCGTTGTCGAACAGGTTGCCTCTCAAGACGAGGAAGCCTGCCTGCTCAACCAGTGGGTTGTCGAAGCTGCGGATGACATTCGGGTTTTCGCTCACGGCATTGCGGCAGTTCTCGCCAATGGTCTTGCCGTTCACCGTCAACGCATCCTCGTGGATGAGGTTGTGGCGGATCAGTTCACCGATCACCGCCGGCACGCCGCCGGCGCGGTAGTAGTCCTCGGCAAGATATTCGCCGGCCGGCTGCAGGTTGACGAGGAGCGGCACGTCGTGGCCGATCGTTTGCCAGTCCTGCAGCGGCAGGTCGACGCCCATGTGGCGCGCAATCGCGCCAATATGGATCGGTGCGTTGGTGGAGCCGCCGATTGCCGAGTTGACGACGATTGCGTTCTCGAAAGCCTTGCGGGTCAAGATGTCGGACGGCTTCAGGTCCTCATGCACCATCTGGACCATGCGCTTGCCCGTGCGCCAGGCCATCTCAGCACGGTCGCGGTGCGGGGCGGGGATCGCGGCCGAGCCTGGGAGCTGCATGCCAAGCGCTTCGGCCAGCGAGTTCATGGTCGAGGCGGTGCCCATCGTGTTGCAGTAGCCGACGGAGGGAGCCGAACTCGCGACGAGGTCGATGAACTCCTCGTAGCCGATTTCGCCAGCCGCCATCAGCTGCCGCGCCTTCCAGATGATAGTGCCGGAGCCGGTGCGCTCGCCGCGGTGCCAGCCGTTGAGCATCGGCCCCACCGAGAAGGCGATCGCCGGAATGTTCACGGTTGCGGCGGCCATCAGCAGGGCGGGGGTGGTCTTGTCGCAGCCAATGGTGAGCACCACGCCATCGAGCGGGTAGCCGTACAGAACCTCCACAAGCCCAAGATAGGCGAGGTTGCGGTCGAGGCTCGCCGTCGGGCGCTTGCCAGTCTCCTGGATCGGATGAACCGGAAACTCGAAGGCGATGCCGCCGGCCTCGCGAATGCCCTCGCGGATGCGCTGGGCCAAGACTACGTGATGGCGATTGCAGGGCGAAAGGTCCGATCCAGTCTGCGCAATGCCGATGATCGGCTTGCCCGACTGAAGTTCTTCACGCGAGATGCCGTAGTTCATGTAGCGCTCGAGGTAGAGCGCTGTCATGTCGGGATTGCCCGGCGTATCGAACCAGGCGCGAGAGCGCAGCTTCTTCATGGAATGTCTCCGGAAATGGTATCGGCAACAACGCTATTGGAGCGCTGCTGCTTGCGTTCACGAATGTAAATGACGAGACCCGAGAGGGTGATGATGGCAGCGCCAATCAGCATCACCGGTCGCGGCAGGTCATCGAAGAATAGCCAGCCGAGGATGATGCCCCACGGCAGCATGGTGTACTGGAACGGCGCGATGATCGCAGCGTCCGCCAGCTTCACGGCACGGTTCACGCAGATATGTGCGAACATAGCGACCACACCGAGCGCGCCGAGCAGGATGAAGTCAGGCGCCGTCGGCGTGACCCAGCCGAATGGTGAAAGTACGAGCCCCGCCGCGAGCGAGCCAAGCAGCTGGAAGGTCACCAACGTCTTGTCGGGCGTGCCGCGCAAGGTGCGGCCAGTGACGACCATCAGCGCGAAGGCGAGGGTGCCGACTATCGCAGCGCCGATCGCAAGCGGTTCAACCGTGCCGGACGGCGTCAGCGCGATGACAACGCCAATGAAGCCGATGGCAATGGCGGTCCAGCGGATCGGGCCGACGCGCTCGCCGAGCAGGAAGGGGGACATTGCTGCGACGTAGATCGGAGCCGCCAGCCAATAGGTGACGACGTCCGCGAGTGGCAGATACGACACCGAATAGTAGAAGCAGAACACCTCGACGGTCGAACAAACAACACGGGCAAGCTGCTGCCAGGGCCGTTCGACGCAGACGAGAGAAGAAAGCCCTGCGCGCCAGACGAAGGGTGCCAGGATGGCGAGCGCAAATGCGGAGCGGATCAACAGCACCTGGCCGACGGTGTAGGTAGAGACCAGCCATTTGCCCATCGCGTCGTTGAGCGAAAACAGGAACATGGCAAGCAGCATGACCAGCATGCCGCGTGCCGCGGGAGACAGGCCTGCTTGCGAGCGCGCAGCAGCCGCGGCGGTCATGGGCGAAACTTTCTTGCCGAATTGTCGCCCAAGCTGCTTGCGGGGACAGTTTTAGATCCGGAACCAGGGCTCAAGGGCGACATGACTCGACTTCTCAAAGTGATGGCGAGGCATTCTGCCTCACCATCAGAACTTCATATTACTGCTTGCGCAGTTCCGCGAGGGCAGCCTGCATTCGTTCCACGACTTCCTTGCCGATGCTCTCGGCATGCTTGGCGTAGACCGACTGTGCCTTCTCAACCATGCGCTGGTATTCTTCCGGCGCGACCTCGTTCACCTTGAGGCCCGCCTGCTTCACGTTCTCCAGCGACTTATCGGAGAGGGCGCGGCTGGCGCGGCGCTGCTCGTCGCGGCCGACAATAGCGCATTCCTGGAGAGCAGCCTTCTCGTCATCGGCGAGAGTGTCCCAGATCGGCTTTGAGAAAAGGACGAGGAACGGCGTGTAGGCGTGGCGGGTGACCGAAAGGTACTCCTGCACTTCGTAGAATTTCGAGGTGTCGATGGTGACGAACGGGTTCTCCTGTGCGTCGATCGTCTTGGTCTCGAGTGCCGAGTAGACCTCGCCGAAGCTCATCGGCATCGCATTCGCGCCCATGTTGGCGAAAGTGTCGAGGAAGATGTTGTTCTGCATGACGCGCACGCGCATGCCTTCGAGATCTTCCCACTTCTCAACCGGGCGCTTCGAATTGGTCAGGTTGCGGAAGCCGTTTTCCCAATAGGCGAGGTTAATGACGCCGAACTCCGGCAGCATGTCGGAGATGTACTTGCCGAATTCGCCGTCGAGGATGGCGTCGGCCTCCTGCTCGTTGGCGAACAGGAAGGGCAGGTCAAAGACGCCGAGCGCCGGGATGATGCCGACGAGCGGTGAGGACGAGGTCACCACCATTTCCTGCGTGCCAGAGCGCAGCGCCTGCGTGGCCTGTAGGTCACCACCGAGAGCTCCGCCCCAGAAGTCGGCAATCTTCATCTTGCCGCCGGATTTTTCATTCAGGCAGGCGCGCATCGCTTCGACGCCGTTGCCAACTGGGTGGTCCTGGTTGACGCCGTTCGAGAGGCGAAGCGTCCGGTCGGCAAATTCCGCGCGAGCGGGCAGGGTGCTCGAAATGGCGATCGCGGCTGCGACCGTGCCCATCAGTATCGATTTCAATTTCATTGCAGTCTCCTCCACTGGTTGTTTTCGTTATCGAAAGGCGATCCTATCGCAGCCATGCGAGCGGGACGGTCACAAGCTGAGGGAAGAACACGAGCAGGAACATCACGATCGAGTGCGCGAGCAGGAACGGCAGCACGCCGATGATGACGCGCCCCATGGGCACGCGGGCGACGCCGCTGACCACGTTGAGGACGACGCCGACAGGCGGGGTGATCAGGCCGATGCAGTTGTTCATGATGAACAGCACGCCGAAATAGACCGGATCAATGCCCGCCTGGCGGATGATCGGCATCAGCACCGGCGTCATGATAAGAATGGTCGGGGTCAGGTCGAGCGCGGTGCCGACGATGAACACCACGACCATGATCGCGATGAGCAGCAGCGTTGGGTGGCCCATCAGCGGCTTCAGGATGCCGCTGATCTCTCCCGGGATGTTCGCGCTGGTAATGAGCCAGGCCGAGACAAGCGCGGATGCAACCAGGAACAGCACGACGGCTGTCGTTTTTGCAGCGCGCAGCAGCACGCCGTAGAGCTGGCTGAACTTAAGTTCGCGGTAGACGAAAAGGCCGATGAAAAGGGCATAGACGGCGGCGACGACACCAGCTTCGGTAGGCGTGAAGATGCCGAAGCGAATGCCGCCCAGAATGATTACCGGCATGAGCAGCGCCCAGCCCGCGCGGGTGGTTGCACGGCGGCGTTCGGCCCAGCTCTGCTTGGGAAGAACCGCGACATTGTCGCGCCGAACGACGATCTGCCACGCGATCAGCAGGCCGATGCCCATCATCAGGCCCGGTACAATGCCTGCGAGGAATAGTTGGGTAATCGAGACGTTGGCTGCGACGCCGAAGACGATGAACGCAACCGACGGCGGAATGACCGGGGCGATAATACCGCCAGCCGAGATAAGGCCGGCCGAGCGCGAAACGTCATAGCCGGCGGTCCGCATCATCGGGATGAGGATGGCGGCAAGCGCCGCCGNATGATGAGCGCGGCGATGACCGCGACGACGCCCAGGCCGCCCCGGCGGTGGCCGACCATGGCAATCGCGAAGTCAATGATGCGTTTGGATAGTCCGCCCGCATTCATCAACTCACCGGCGAGAATGAAGAAGGGGATGGCGAGCAGGATGAAGCTGTTCGCGCCCTCGATCATGTTCTGCGCCACGATCTGCGTGTTGAAGATGCCCATATAGGTCATCAGTGCGACGCCACAGAACATCAGCGCGAAGGCGATCGGAGCGCCAATGGCCATGGCGCCGAGGAGCGCGACGAGGAATACGATGATTGTCATTCGCCGCGTCCCGTCAGAGCTTCGATGTCGTCATAGTCGCCGACGAAAGCAGCGATCTCTGCTTCCGTGACCCTGCCGGTCAGGATGCGGATTAGGCGCGCAAGGGCGATCAGGCCAATGCCGACTGAGGTGAAGAAGGCGACGCCGAACACGGCGATCATCGGCATGCCACTCACCGGCGCATGCATCGACGCATTGATCGGCATCTGCAGCCAGGTGCCCCAGAACAGGATGGCACAGCAGAAGATGATGAGGATGTTGGTCAGCGCCATGCAGATGACGCGACCCTGCCGCCCGAACATGCGAACCATCGTCTCGACGCCGAGATGGCCGTTCTCGTGGAAGGTGACGACGGCACCGATGAAGGTCAGCCAAATGAAGAAGAACCGCGCCATCTCCTCGGAGATGGCGATGCCGGAGTTGAAGCCGTAGCGCAGCACGACGTTGACGAAGACCATCAGCGCCATGCCTGCGAGCAGCGCCACCATGACGAGCTCGATGATGCGCGTGGCAGCACCCGTCGCCCTATGCACGGACAAGCTCCGCCGGTTTCAGGAGCGGTTTCCTGCAAATCACGGTCATTTTCCTCCCTAGGGGCGTCCGTTGAAGTAAACGGCCGATCCTCTCCCCGAGCCGGCTGAGTAATCGAAGTCCCGGCTAGACAAACGGTTAAATGACAGCGTATGTCATTGTCAACATCCGCGGGAGATCAGAGGAGCGGATCGGGGTAGGTATTGAAGAAAAATAAGAACACTTACAAGGCGATAACATTGAAAGATGTTGCGGAGGCTGCTGATGTGAGCGTTATCACCGCATCACGAGCTTTGCGCACGCCCCACATTGTTTCGGAGAAGGTGCGCAAACGTGTGGCCGATGCGGTGGAACGGCTCGGCTATGCCCCTAACCAGGCTGCGAGGGCGCTTGCCTCGGCAACGACGCCGATCATCGGTGTCATCATCCCTTCGGTCACCAATCAGGTCTTCTCCGACGTGCTACGCGGCATCTACGACGCGATCGAGGGCTCACCCTATCAGGTCCAGCTTGGCAATACGCGCTACACCTCGCGCAAGGAGGAGGAGTTGCTGAAGGTGTTTGGCTCGCAGCGCCCTGCAGGGCTGATCGTCTCCGGCGTCGACCAGACACCGGCTGCCCGCGCGCTCCTGGCGGGCATTGGCTGCCCCGTGGTCCAGATCATGGACTACAACGACGACCCGATCGACATGATGATCGGCTTCGACCATCGCGAAGGGGGGCGAGCTGCCGCGCGCCACCTTATCGAGCAGGGCTATCGCCGCATTGGTTTCATCGGCGCGCGGATGGACCCGCGCGCGCGACGGCGTCTTGAGGGCTACGAGCAGGTGATGCACGACGCGGGGCTCTATGACGAGCGGCTGATCCTGACGACGCCAATGCCGTCCTCGGTGACGCTCGGCAGCCAGATCTTTGCCGACTTCCTCGCCATGGTGCCCGACGCCGACGCGGTGTTCTGCAACAATGACGATATGGCGCTCGGCGCGCTGTTCGAGTGCCAGCGGCGGCGCATCCGCGTGCCCGACCAGTTCGGCATCATGGGTTACAATGACCTCGAATATTCCGCCACGAGCGTGCCCTCGATCTCCTCGATCCGCACCCACCGCTACGACGTAGGTCGTCGCGCGATCGAGATGGTGATCGCCGCCGCACGCGGCGAGCGGCCGAGCCCGGCTGCTGTCGACATCGGTTACGAATTGAAGGTGCGGCAAAGCACCGACAGGGGAGGTGCTCGGACATGAACATCCTGATCATCGGCGCGGCGGGCATGCTCGGCCGCAAGCTGACACACTCGCTCGTTGCCGACGGCGAGCTCGGCGGCAAGGCGATCTCGCGCATGAAGCTGGCAGATGTGGTTGCGCCGGAAAAGCCAGGCGGAAGCAGCATCGGCTTCGACATCGCGGCCGTAGACATTTCTGATCCGGCGGTGGCGGCGCGGCTTATCGCCGACCGGCCTGACATCATCTTTCACCTTGCCGCGATCGTTTCCGGCGAAGCCGAACTCGACTTCGACAAGGGATATGCCATCAACCTCGATGGCACGCGATATCTTCTCGAGGCGATCCGCCAGGCAAGTGCAAAAGAGCCTTACTGTCCGCGGTTGGTCTTCACCTCGTCGATTGCGGTGTTCGGTGCACCGTTCCCGGACAAGATCAGCGACGAGTTTTTCACGACGCCACGCACCAGCTACGGCACGCAGAAAGCGATCGGCGAGCTGCTGCTCGCTGACTATTCGCGCCGTGGCTTCGTCGATGGCGTCGGCATCCGCATGCCGACCGTCTGCATTCGCCCCGGCAAGCCGAATAAGGCGGCATCCGGCTTCTTCTCCTCGATCCTGCGCGAGCCGCTGGTCGGCCAGGAGGCGGTGCTGCCGGTCGATGAGAACGTGCGCCACTGGCACGTCAGCCCCCGCAGCGCGGTCAGATTCCTGAAGCAGGCGGCGGCGATGGATACGGCGGTGCTTGGCAGTCGCCGCAATCTCAACATGCCGGGCCTTTCCGCCACGGTCGGCGAACAAATCGAGGCGCTGCGGCGCGCTGCCGGAGAGAAGGCCGTGAAGCTGATCCGGCGTGAGCCGGACCCGCTGATCATCGAAATGGTTGACGGCTGGGCGAAGGATTTTGACGCTAGCCGAGCAAAGACGCTCGGTTTTGCCGCCGAGAGCTCGTTCGATGAGATCATTCGCGTGCATATCGAGGACGAGCTCAGCGGGCGAATCGGCGTCTGACGGCGCAGGCAAGTGGGAGGAAGAGTGATGGATGCTTTCAACGAGGGTGTTTTTCTCGGCCGTGCAAAGGTGCCGGACACCCCCCATCCCTGTGTCGTCACCATCCGCGACGGGCAGCTTGTCGACATCACTTCGCGGGCGGCGCCCACCGTGCGCGACATCTGCGAGATGGAAGAACCTGTGGCCTATGTGCGTTATGCCGAAGGCCGGGCGGTAGGCCGTGTGGATGATGCGCTCGCCAACAGCCTCGAGCAGCGCGACGCGGGGAAGCCGCTGCTCCTGTCGCCCATCGATTTGCAGGCGGTAAAAGCATCAGGCGTGACCTTCGTCGTCAGCCTCCTGGAGCGCGTCATCGAGGAACAGGCGAAGGGCGACCCCGCCCGAGCCGACGATTTGCGCGGCGACATTCTCGAACTGATCGGCGAGGACCTTTCGGCACTCGTTCCCGGTTCCGAAATGGCGGTGGCGGTCAAGCAGCGCCTGATCGAGCGCGGCGTCTGGAGCCAATATCTTGAAGTCGGCATTGGACCGGACCCGGAGATCTTCACCAAGTGCCAGCCAATGGCGAGCGTCGGTTACGGCGCAGATGTCGGGCTGCACCCGGTCTCCAGCTGGAACAATCCGGAGCCGGAGGTGGCGGTTGTCGTGTCATCAGGAGGGCGCATCGTCGGCGCGACACTCGGCAACGACGTCAATCTGCGTGATGTCGAGGGCCGCTCGGCACTGCTTCTGGGCAAGGCGAAGGACAACAACGCCTCGGCAGCACTCGGGCCGTTCATCCGCCTATTCGACGACAGCTTCTCGCTGAACACGGTAAAAACAATGGAGATCGGGCTCGAGGTGCGCGGCGAGGACGGCTTCGTCCTGGAAGGCTCTTCATCGATGAGCCGGATTTCGCGCACACCTGAGTCGCTCGTTGCGGCCGCGATCGGCGACCACCACCAGTATCCGGACGGCCTGGTGCTCTATCTCGGCACCATGTTCGCGCCGATCCAGGATCGTGACGGGGCGGGAAAGGGATTTACCCATCACCTCAACGACATCGTCACCATCTCCACGCCCTCTCTGGGCGCGCTCGTGAACCGGGTGCGGCTAAGCAACGAGTGCTCGCGCTGGACCTACGGCGCTAGCCACCTGATGCGCGACCTCGCTTCCGCTGGTCTGCTTTGAGCTACCGCCGCGCCTTTATCGCTGCGAACCAGAAACCGGCGCAAAGGCAGAGCGATCCGAGGAACATGGCGGCTAGTACCGCGTCATAGCTGCCGGTCGCTTCCCAAAGGAAGGCGGCGCCGAGCGGTACCAGCGCCGTAGTCATGTTCATCGGCCCAACTAGCGAGCCGTTGATCGCGCCGTAGTGGGTGTTGGAGATCATCTCCGGCACAGAGGTGCCGCGCACGATTGTCGCTATCCCGTTCGCGGCGCCGTAGACGGCAGCTACCGCGCTCAACATCAGCACTTCGGGCGGTGCAAACGCGAAGCACAGGATGGCGAGCGGAAAGACGATCACGGTGAACGAGCCGACGATGCGAATTGGTGCGCGCCCAGCAAAAGCCACGACGACAACGCGCCCGGCAACTTGCGCCGGGCCGATGACGCTGAGCACCGCGACCGCACCGGCTGAACTCAGTCCGCGTTCGATCAGCAGCGGGAAGAAGTGGTAGGTCAGCGTCGAAATCGCGATGGCGTAGGAAATCCAGGCAACCATTAGTCCCCAGTAGGAGGGAAGGCGCATCGCTGCCCGCACGGCACCGCGCCCTGTGTTGCTCGCGGTCGCTCCCGACTGCAGCAGGTGCACCGTCTCGTCGCGCTTCGGATTGATGACGAGGAAGTAGAGCCCGCCGCAGATGAAAAAGTTGACAGCTGCCATCAGCAGCAAGGCACTGCGCCAGCCATAGATGTCGATCGTGAACTGGATAAGCGGGATGAAGACGGTGCTGGCAAACCCGCCCCACAGCGTGAGGGTGGTGATGCCGCTTCGAGCCCTGGCCGGGCCGAACCGCCGGGCGATTACCGCGAACGCGGGATCATAGAGAGTCGCGGCCTGCATGAGTCCCAGCACTGCCAGTACAAGGTAGAACGGTACGACGGTGTCGACCTGCGACCAGATGACATAGAGGAGCGCCGCCACCACGGATGCTCCCGACATCAGGTAGCGACCGAGGCCCTGGTCGATTGCCGTGCCGACAGGATAAGCGGCGAGTCCGCCAAGTAGCATGCCGATGGTCGCCGCGCCGTAGAGTGTCGGGTTTGGCGCATACTTAGTCGTGCGCCGTGAGGACCCCGTGTTGAGGGCGATCAACGGAAATCCGTAGAACAACGTGCCCCAGGAGCAGATCTGCGCGAGGCCCATCGCACTGGTGAACCAGAGGGAATGTTCCTTTGAATCCAAGGACTTCATTCCGTTCGTCCATGTGGACGCCTGGGTGTGGGGAAGCCCGGAAATGCGCTGCAGGCAGACTCCCGGTAGATATTGATCGACATCGGCTGCGCAGGGCCCCAATCTGTTCGCGTCAGTGCCGATAGAACAGGAGGCATGCGGCATTCGCAACAGCGAACATCGCCTGAAATCACCAACAGTTCCGAGTGGCATAATCCGCATTATGGAACCGAATAAACGGGCGAAACGAACAGGTTATCCACTCCTGACTTTAGGTCACCTGTCCATTCGTTGACGCGAAATCAGGCGCCGGATAGTTTGCCGGCGAAACGAGACAGGCCGGCCAAAAGCCGGCCCGAACCCTATTGGGAGGTTAAAATGAAGTTTCCCTTGACCCAGATCATCGCCGCTTCGTTCGCTACCCTGATGGCCGCAAGCTCGGCAAACGCGCTTGTCATCTACACCAGCGTTGACGAGGAGAACGCGACCAAGATCCTTGATGCGTTCAAAGCCGATACCGGCGTTAACGTCGAGATGGTCTTCCTGTCGTCCGGCCCTGCGCTGTCTCGCATCGAGGCCGAGGCGAGCCGCCCGCAGGCCGACGTCTGGTTTGGTGCGCCGAGCGAGAACCACATTCTCGCCAAGGAGCGCGGCCTGACCCAGCCTTACGTTTCGGCCAATTCGGGCGACCTCGCCGAGAACTTCAAGGACGCCGAGGGATACTGGCATGCGATCTACACCAACCCGCTGGCGGTTGGCGTGCGCACCGACATCCTCGAGAGCCGCGGCGCGCCGATTCCGTCCTCGTGGGAAGACCTCACCAATGAGGCTTATCGCGGCCTGATCCAGATGCCGTCGCCCCAGTCGTCGGGCACTGCCTACGCGGTCATCCTGACGCTCAACGAGCTGTGGGGCGAGGACAAGGCCTTTGAATACATGAAGGCGCTGAACCCGAACGTCCAGACCTACACCCAGAGCGGCACCGCTCCGTCGGGCGCTCTGGGCGTTGGCGAGACGCCGATCGCGCTGCAGTTCTCGCCGGGCTTCCTGAAGCTCCTTGATGAGGGTTTCCCGGTCAAGGTCGTGTTCCCGAGCGAGGGCGTTGGCTACGAAGTCGCTGCCATGTCGATCCTCAAGGACGCGCCGAATGTCGACGACGCCAAGAAGCTGGTCGACTGGATGACTTCGGCTGCGGGCCAGGCGAAGCTTTCCGAAAACAAGACCTACTTCCTGCCGATCCGCAGCGATGTCTCGGCCGGTGAAGGCATCCCGACACTCAGCGACATCAAGCTGGTGCCGTACGAGGCCAAGTTCGCTTCCGAGAACCGTCAGCGGCTGGTTGACCGCTGGGTCGAAGAAGTTCTGGGTCAGTAACTAGAGCGAGTTGACACCGTGCTGACGAACGCAAGATCGCAGCTCCGCATCCTGGCGCGAGATCCCATTCTTCTCGCGCTGGTCGGGGTCATCTTTGTCTCGATTCTCGTGTTCGTCGTCTATCCGCTGGCGATGGTCTTCATCGCCAGCTTCCAGGAGCGCGGGGTCTGGACTCTTGACCACTACGGATTGCTGGCGGAGCGCAAGCTTTACCGCAACGCGCTCGCCAACAGTCTTTCTGTAGGCGCGCTCGTCGGCCTGTTCGGCGTTGTCATCGGCTATGTTGCAGCCTTCGTGCTGACGCGTCTCGACGTGCCGTTCAAGAAGCTGCTGCACCTCATCACGATCCTGCCGATCATCTCGCCGCCCTTCGTGTCGGCGGTGTCGATCCTGTTTCTGTTCGGCTTCAACGGCCTGATCACAAAGCAGCTGATGGGCTTGCAGGACTTCAGCATCTACGGCTTTCACGGCGTGGTGCTGTCGCAGGTCTTCACCTTCGCGCCGATCGCCTATCTCTCGCTGCGGGGCGTGCTTGCTTCTATCTCTCCCACCCTTGAGGACGCAGCGCTGAATATTGGCGCGAGCCGCTGGCAGACCTTCTGGAAGGTCACCTTCCCGCTGACTCTGCCGGGTATTGCCAGCGCGTTCCTCATCGTCTTCATCGAGTCGCTCGCAGACTTCGGCAATCCGCTGGTGCTGGCGGGCGCTGCCTTCCCGATGCTGGCGCCGCAGGCCTATCTGGAGATCACCGGCTCGTTCAACTTGCCGCGGGGCGCGATGCTTGCCGTTATCCTGATCATCCCGTCGATCACGGCATTCGCTATCCAGCGCTACTGGCTCTCCAAGCGGCAGTACGTGACCGTCACCGGTAAGCCGACCGCTTCGACGTCGAAAATCGTCAGCGACCCGGTCAAGTGGCTGCTTTATGCCTTCGTGCTGCTGTTCGCGCTGATCGTCGTGGCATTCTACACGGTCATTGTTGTCGGCGCGATTACCAAGGTCTGGGGGTTCGACTACACGCTGACGCTGGCGCACTTCGCCTATGTCTTCAACGTCGGCTTCAAGACCGTCACCGACACGCTGATCATCGCGCTGATCACTACTCCGATCAGCGGTCTCTTCGGCATGCTGGTCGCCTTCCTCGTCGTGCGCCGCAACTTCCCGGGCAAGAGCGCGATGGAGTTTGGCTCGATCCTGTCCTACGCAGTGCCGGGCACCGTGGTCGGCATCGGCTACATCCTTGCGTTCAACAGCTATCCGCTGATCCTGACCGGCACGCTGACGGTCCTGGTGCTCTGCTTCCTGTTCCGCTACGTGCCGGTGGGCATCCAGTCGGGCATCGCAGTGCTGCGCCAGATCGATCCGTCGATCGAGGAAGCTGCGCAGAACCTCGGCGCGAGCTCGCTGACGACGTTCCGCAAGGTGACGCTGCCGCTGATCGCGCCGGCATTTTTCTCCGGTCTCGTCTACGCCTTTGTACGTGCCATGACCGCGATCAGCGCCGCGATCTTCCTCGTTTCCGCGAACTGGAACCTGATGACGGTGCAGATCCTCAATCAGGTTGGCTCCGGTCGTCTCGGCGTCGCCGCGGCCTACTCGATCCTGGTGATTCTGATCGTGCTGGTCGCAATCGGCGTCATCAACGCCTTCGTCAATCGCATGACGAGACATACGAACATGGTGAGGTTCTGATGGCTGAGGCTGTCGTCATCCGCGAGCTGAACAAGCAGTTCGCAAGCCCTGATGCACCGGAAAGGACCGTCCAGGCGGTTCGAAGCGTCAACCTGACGGTTGAACCCGGCCAGCTCGTCACGCTGCTCGGCCCCTCAGGCTGCGGCAAGACCACGCTCCTGCGTATGATCGCCGGCTTCGAGGAACCGACCTCGGGCGACATCATGTTCGGCGAGCGTCGCATGAACAATGTCGCGCCGAACCGCCGTGATGCGGCGATGGTTTTCCAGTCCTACGCGATCTTCCCGCACCTGTCGGTCTACGAGAACGTCGTCTTCGGCCTGCGGCTGAAGGGTCTTTCTGCATCCGAGATCAAGGCCAAGGCCGACCGCATCCTCGAGATCACCGGCCTGACCGCGATGCAGAAGCGCTCGCCGAACCAGCTCTCGGGCGGCCAGCAGCAGCGCGTCGCGCTTGCCCGCGCGATCGTCATGGAGCCGCGCGTGCTCCTGTTCGATGAACCGCTGTCGAACCTCGATGCGAAGCTGCGCGAGACGATGCGCGTCGAAATCCGCGAACTGCAGCAGCGCCTCGGCATCACCTCGCTCTACGTGACGCACGACCAGATCGAGGCGATGAGCATTTCCGACCAGATCGTCGTGATGAATGGAGGTGTGGTCGAGCAAATCGGCTCGCCGTGCGAGGTCTACGCGCGCCCGGCCAGCCGCTTCGTTGCCGACTTCATTGGAAAGGCGAACTTCGTCAAGGGCAAGGTCGTACCCGGCGGCGTCGAGATCTCCGGCAAGCACTTCACCCTGGCGAACCCGACCACCAAGCCGGACGGCACGAACGTCGAACTGGTGCTGCGTCCGGAAGCAATTTCGCTTTCGGACGAGAGCGGCATCTTCGCTGCTACGGTGAAGCGCGCCATGTTCCTCGGCAACGTGGCCGAGTATCTGCTTGATGTCGAAGGTCTCGGCGAGTGGCTGGTCGACGTTTCCAACCCCGGCGAACGCGGCCTGTTCCAGCAGGGTTCGCGGGTCTTCGCCTCGCCGTCGCAGGCTTCGCTGCACGTTCTGCCATAAGGCTTCGGCCGAACATTTTTCCTTCTCCGGCGTTCGGATGACGAAGCTGGAGAAGGAGATGTGTCATGCCAGCCAAATCAAAGGCGCAGCAGAAAGCCGCCGGCGCGGCACTCTCTGCCAAGCGCGGCGACGCGAAGAAGAGCGACCTCAAGGGCGCGTCCCGCGACATGTACGAGTCGATGAGCGAGAAGCAGCTCGACGAGTTGGCCTCCACCAAGCGCAAGGGCAAGCCCGAGCACGTCGACAAGGACAAGTAAATTCCCGAATGGAATGAGAAAGGGCGGCCGGAGTGCCGCCCTTTGTATTGATGCCTATTTCTTCTTGTTGAAGGCTGCGGCGAGAGCGGCTCCCAGCGCTCCCTGCCCTGCCCCGCCCTCACGAGAACGATCGTTGCGGCCACTACCCCTGGCGTGCTGCGGCATATTTTGTCGTCCGCCGCTTGCGGGACGTTCATTGGAGCGCCCGCCGCCGGCACCAGCATCCTTGCGCATCGACAGCCCGATGCGATTGCGCTTGATGTCGACCTCTGTGACGGTGACCTTCACCACGTCGCCTGCCTTCACCACCTCATGCGGATCCTTGATGAAGCGATCGGCCAGCTGCGACACGTGCACCAGGCCGTCCTGGTGGACGCCGATGTCAACGAAGGCGCCGAAGGCGGCGACGTTGGTCACCGTCCCTTCAAGCACCATGCCGGGCTTGAGGTCCTTGATGTCATCGATGCCTTCCGCGAAGGTTGCGGTCTTGAAGGCCGGGCGCGGGTCGCGGCCGGGCTTTTCCAACTCGGCAATTATGTCCTTGACCGTCGGAAGGCCGAAGCGTTCGTCAACGAAGACCCGCGGATCGAGCGCCTTGAGGGCGGCAGCGTCACCCATCAACGCGCGCACGTCACGGCCGCAGGCCTGGACGATCTTTCGGGCAACGCCATAGGCTTCCGGGTGCACCGCTGAAGCATCGAGCGGCTCGTCACCGTCGCGGATGCGCAGGAAGCCCGCGCTCTGCTCAAAGGTGCGCTGGCCAAGCCGCGCAACGTTCAGCAGTTCCTTTCGGCTCCTGAACGGGCCGTTGGCATTTCGATGCGCCACAATGGCTTCGGCGAGAGAGGAGCCGAGGCCCGACACGCGCGCGAGCAGCGAAGCGGAAGCCGTGTTGAGGTCGACGCCGACCGCGTTCACCGCGTCCTCGACCACCGCGTCCAGCGCGCGTGCGAGGCGATACTGGTCGACGTCGTGCTGGTACTGGCCGACGCCGATTGACTTCGGCTCGATCTTCACGAGCTCGGCGAGCGGGTCCTGCAGGCGGCGGGCAATCGAGACCGCGCCGCGCAGCGACACGTCGAGGTCGGGAAATTCGGCCGCAGCGGTTTCGGATGCGGAATAGACGGAGGCGCCCGCTTCCGAAACGATCACCTTGATCGGCTTCGGCGGCGGCATGTCGGAGATCATCTCGGCGACCAGTTTTTCGGTCTCGCGGCTACCGGTGCCATTGCCGATAGCGATCAGCTCGACATTGTGCTTGCGGATCAGCGAGGCGAGTTCGGCCTGCGTGCCACGCACGTCGTTCTTCGGCGGGAACGGGTATACCGTCGTCGTTGCGAGCACCTTGCCCGTCCCGTCGACAACCGCCACCTTCACGCCGGTACGGATGCCGGGGTCGAGGCCCATGGTCGGACGCGAGCCGGCGGGCGCGGCCAGCAGCAGGTCCTTGAGGTTGCGGGCAAAGACGTTGATCGCCTCTTCGTCAGCACGCTCGCGCATGTCGCGCATGAGGTCGAGCGAGAGTGACAACGACAGCTTCACGCGCCAGGTCCAGCCAGCGACGTCGAGCAACCAAGCATCGCCCGGCAGCGTCGAGCCGATGTCGTAGGCGTTGGCGATCATCCGCACCACCGGCTTTATCGGCGACGGATCGTCGGCATCGACCTCTATGTCGAGCGCCAGCACGTCCTCGTTGCGTCCGCGCAACATGGCGAGCGCGCGGTGGCTCGGTACCGTCGCCCAGCGTTCGACGTGGTCGAAATAGTCTGAGAACTTGGCACCGGCTTCTTGCTTACCCTCGATCACGCGGGAGCGCAGGAAGGCGTGCTCCTTCATGTAGTTGCGCAGCTTGCCGATCAGTTCAGCATTTTCCGAGACCCGCTCGGCGATAATGTCGCGCGCACCTTCCAGCGCCGACTTCACGTCCGGCACTTCGTCGGTGATGTAGCCGGCTGCCAGCTCGCCCGGCAGTGAAGCACGATTGGCAAGGATTGCCTCGGCCAGTGGCAGCAGGCCGCGCTCGATCGCGATCTGCGCCTTGGTGCGGCGCTTCGGCTTGTAGGGAAGGTAAAGGTCCTCAAGGTCCGCCTTGGTAGCAGCCGCCGCGATGCCGGCTTCCAGCGCCGGGGTCAGCTTGCCCTGCTCGCGGATCGAGTTGAGGATCGTCTCGCGCCGCGCTTCCAGTTCGCGCAGGTAGATCAGCCGTTCAGAGAGAAGACGAAGCTGCGTGTCATCCAGCCCGCCGGTGACTTCCTTGCGGTAGCGGGCGATGAACGGGACGGTCGCTCCCTCGTCCAGCAGCCCGATCGCTGCCTCGGCCTGTTGCGGTCGTGCTCCGATCTCGTCGGCGATACGGGCGGCAAGCTTTTTGATGTCTGTAGCCATAACTCACACGGAATCAGAAGAACGGGGCACCGTACCCACGCACGGAGGTGATTTCTAACCTTTGTGAGGTGCGACATCCGGCGCAGGGCTTCTGCTGTCTATAGCGCCTGCTAACGCCTTGAAAACGCCGAAAAAATCCCCACATTGAAGTTATGTGCATGAAAACGTTCATCAGAATGACGAGGCTTGCCGGCGAAGCGCGGACTTCGGCCCGGAGCGTCGTTCTTCATCCTGAACGCCGCACCTGACCAGGACGCTCCGGGCACAGCCTCAAGAACATAGCGGCTTTTGCGATGCTAACGGCATCGCCAAGCTGGAGCGTGCCAATGTACCATTTCTGGAACCGCCCGATCTGTCCTTCCTGCCGTCGAACCCTTCCGCGAGCCGCCTGGCGCTGCCCGTGGTGCAAGGTGCCCGCCCCGATCCATCCACGTGACGGCATGGGAGGGCTGCGTTGACCGCGATCATCGAACAGGTTGAAACCCACCCGCGTCCTGCAGTTCTCGAAGCGTCCGCCCGGCAATACGGTGTTCTGCCGTGGCGGCTCTCCGGTAATGGCGAGTTGCAGATCTTGCTCATCACGTCCTTGAAGCGGCGGCGCTGGGTCGTGCCAAAGGGCTGGCCCGCCAGCGGACAGGCGCCGTTCATGGCCGCTGCCATTGAGGCCTTCGAGGAGGCCGGCGTCATTGGTGACATCGGCCCCAACATCGTTGCCGAATACAGCTGCATGAGCGATCGGGAGGTCGGCCCCCCCCTCCCCTGCCGGGTTACCCTCTTCGGCTTCCGGGTGCGGGGGACGCTGACGCATTGGCAGGATGCGGGTAGGCGGAAGCGGCGCTGGTTTAACGTCAGTGAAGCTGCGAAGCTGATCGACGAACCTGAGCTTGCCGAGTTCCTTGCGCGCCTCGCCGAGGAACCGGAAATCCTCACCAGACAGCCACGGCGGCGTATACTACCCGCTTCGTGAGGCGCGTTATCGCCAACGCAAGTTTAACGGGAGAAACTGAAGCGGCGGCCAATGAAATTATTGATCGCCGCTCCATTGGTGCTATAAGGCCCGCCTGCTTATGATGCAGCTTCATCTACTGGTTGGAGAGGACGCCATGATGTGCGACGCCCTCTTCCAATTGGGGATGGGCCCAGTCGTACTGGAAGCCACCCAAACGGAAGAACCTTCGAGCATGCCGCTCATGAGAGCGTGCGATGCCAGTCTCCGTGATACCTTCGCCGGTATGACGCCCCAGTTGCGCCTGCCATTCAGGCCGAATTTTCCGTACCCACGCCGAGGTAACAGCGCGAAAGCGCTTGTTACTTCGGCATAGACGATGCCTGCCAACCTCGGCGAGGCTGGCAGCTGAGCATTAACTTCCCACGCGGCTGGCACACCGCTGCGTGATCCATCTCCCGTAATTCCGGCAAATGCCGGCAAGAATTAGCAGGTCTGCCCATGTCCGCTTCGAGCGAGCCGCGTACGCCTTACTACCTGATCGACAAGTCCAAGCTTCTGGCGAACATGCAGAAGATCGACCGCGTGCGCGAGCAGTCGGGCGCGAAGGCGCTGCTGGCGTTGAAGTGCTTTGCCACCTGGTCGGTGTTCGACCTGATGCGCGAGCACATGGACGGCACGACCTCGTCGTCGCTCAACGAGGTGCGCCTTGGCCGCCAGCGCTTCGGCGGCGAGACGCACGCCTATTCGGTGGCGTGGGCTGACCATGAGATCGATGAGGCCGTGTCCTACTCGGACAAGATCATCTTCAACTCGATCCAGCAGCTGGAGCGCTTTGCGGGTAATGCTGCGGGCATCGTGCGCGGCCTTCGCCTCAACCCCGGCGTATCGTCCTCGTCCTTTGACCTTGCCGATCCGGCGCGTTCGTTCTCGCGCCTGGGCGAGTGGGACCAGGAGAAGGTGCTGCCGGTTATGGACAAGATCACCGGCTTCATGATCCACAACAACTGCGAGAATAGCGACTTCGGCCTGTTCTCCCGCATGCTTGACCAGATCGAGGAGCGGTTCGGCGAGCTCCTGAAGCGCGCCGAGTGGGTCAGCCTTGGCGGCGGCATCCACTTCACCGGCGAAGGCTACCCAATCGACGACTTCTGCGCGCGCCTCAAGGCCTTCTCGCAGAAGTTCGGCGTGCAGGTCTATCTCGAGCCGGGTGAGGCTTCGATCACCAAGTCGACGACTCTTGAGGTGACCGTGCTCGACACGCTGTTCAACGGCAAGCACCTCGCCGTGGTCGACTCATCGATCGAGGCGCATATGCTCGACCTGTTGATCTACCGCGAGAACGCGAAGATCGCGCCGAACCAGGGCGACCACGAGATCATGATCTGCGGCAAGTCGTGCCTGGCTGGCGACATCTTCGGCACGTTCCGCTTCCCAGAGCCCCTGAAGGTCGGCGACCGCATTTCGGTGCAGGACGCCGCCGGCTACACGATGGTCAAGAAGAACTGGTTCAACGGCGTGGCCATGCCCGCTATCGCAATCCGCGAGCTGGACGGATCGATCCGCACCGTTCGCGAGTTTGGCTACGACGACTACGAGTCGAGCCTCTCCTGAGTTAACCTCCCCTGTTGCATGGAGTTCACGCACGGAATGAAAAAGAACGTCCTCATCATCGGTGCCGGAGGCGTGGCGCAGGTCGTCGCGCACAAGTGTGCCCAGAACAACGATGTGCTTGGCGACATCCATATCGCTTCGCGCACGCTGGCCAAGTGCGAGGCCATCGTGGCTTCCGTTCGGGAGAAGAATGCTCTCAAGACCGACGGCAAGCTGGAAGCCCACGCGCTGAACGCGCTGGATGTGGACGCCACGAAGGCGCTGATCGAGAAGACCGGTGCCCAGATCGTCATTAACGTGGGCTCCGCCTTCCTGAACATGTCGGTCATGTCGGCCTGCATCGCCACCGGTGCGGCCTACATCGACACGGCTATCCACGAGGATCCGCTGAAGATCTGCGAGACACCGCCGTGGTACGCGAACTACGAGTGGAAGCGTCGCGAGGAGTGCGAGAAGGCCGGTGTGACGGCTATTCTTGGCGCAGGTTTCGACCCGGGCGTCGTCAACGCCTATGCCAAGCTCGCCCTTGATGAGTACTTCGACAAGGTCGACTCCATCGACATCGTCGACATCAACGCCGGCAGCCACGGCCGCTGGTTCGCGACCAACTTCGACCCGGAGATCAACTTCCGCGAATTCACCGGCCAGGTCTGGTCGTGGCAGAACGGTCAGTGGGTCTCGAACAAGATGTTCGAGATCGGCAAGGAGTGGGACCTGCCCGTCGTCGGCAAGCAGAAGGCCTACATGACCGGCCACGACGAGGTCCACTCGCTGTCGCAGAATCTGGGCGTCCCGAACGTCCGCTTCTGGATGGGCTTCTCGGACCACTACATCAACGTCTTCACGGTGCTGAAGAACCTCGGCCTGCTTTCCGAGCAGCCGATCAAGACCGCCGAGGGCCTCGAGGTGGTTCCGCTGAAGGTGGTGAAGGCCGTGCTGCCGGATCCAAGCTCGCTCGCGCCCGACTACACCGGCAAGACTTGCATTGGTGACCTCGTCAAGGGCACCAAGGATGGCAAGGAGCGAGAGGTCTTCATCTACAACGTCGCGGACCACAAGGAAGCCTACGAGGAAGTCGGCAGCCAGGGCATCTCCTACACCGCCGGCGTTCCGGCCGTCGCCGCGGCGATGTTGATCGCCACCGGCGAGTGGGACGTGAAGAAGATGGCGAATGTCGAGGACCTGCCGCCGCAGCCGTTCCTCGGCCTCCTAAACAAGATCGGCCTGCCGACCCGGATCAAGGATGAGAACGGCGACCGCGATCTCACCTTCTGATGAAATCAGCACGGCCTGGAGCACTCGCCCGGGCCGTTCTTTTTCAAGCCGCTGTGGATGACTGCGGTTGCGGGGGAACGAAGTCGAAGCAGCGGCATTTGCAGGACAAATGCCAGACCCTTCGCACAACTCTCCGCCACCCATCCTGTCGCCTAGAGGGACCGCCTTCTTCCTCGACCTCGACGGGACTCTTGCCGAAATAGTCTCCGATCCGCTCGAAGCGCGGGTGGCACAGGAGACGCTCGACGTTCTTGCGCGCCTGCAGGACGCGACACGCGGCGCCGTTGCCGTCGTGTCGGGGCGCAGCCTCGTCCAGCTTGAAACGATGCTCCATCCGTTGCGACTGCCGATGGCCGGGGTGCATGGAGCAGAACTGCGCAACGGCGAGGGCGTGGTCCGACGTGCGGAGGTCGACTCCGATCTCCTCGCAGACATCGTCTCTGCTGTCGTTGAGTTTACATCGCTACAGCGCGGCCTGCTGGCAGAGGCAAAGTCCGGCTCGGTTGCCCTGCATTATCGCAAGCGTCCGGAGCTCGAAACGATCTGCCGAGACTTTGCACGCGAGCTTGCCAAGCGCGACCGGCGCATCCGCCTGCTGCCGGGCAAGATGGTGATCGAGCTGACACTGGCGCAGCTCACCAAGGGCGATGCGATCGCCGAGTTCATGGCGCAGCCCCCTTTTGCCGGGCGCCTGCCCTTTTTCGCCGGTGACGACGTGACCGATGAGGCAGGGTTCGGGATCGTCAACGGGATGCTTGGCGTCACGGTCAAGGTTGGGGCGGGAGCGACTTCAGCGAACTACCGCCTCGCCTCCGTGCGCGACGTGACCCGCTACCTCGCACAAGTGCTGGACGACCGGGCCGCGGGACAGGGAACAGAGTGAACGTTGAGATTGTTGGCGCTGATGAAGAAGGGTCCGGTCTCGCTTCGATGATCGCAGGCCCGCGGGGATAGCTGAACTAATGAGCAGGCTTGTCATCGTATCCAATCGCGTTGCTGACCTTCGGGCAGGTGCCCATTCCGGCGGGCTCGCGGTCGGGCTTGCCGATGCGCTGAAGGAGCGCGGAGGCATCTGGTTCGGCTGGGATGGCGAGGAAGACGGAACGACCGGGGCAGAGCCGCAGGTAGAGACCATCGGCAAGGTTGAACGCATTGCTGCTTCGCTGTCTGCCGAGGACCTCGCCAACTACTACCTCGGCTACGCCAACAGTGTCCTATGGCCGATGTTTCACTACCGGCTCGACCTCGTCGACTACCAGACGGAATTTTCGGAGAGCTACTGGCGCGTTAACGAGACCTTCGCGCGGCAGCTCATGCGGTTCCTGAACCCCGACGACCTCATTTGGGTGCACGACTACCATCTCATCCCGCTCGCCGGATTTTTGCGTCAGCTCGGCTGCCGGCAGAAGATCGGTTTCTTCCTGCACATCCCCTTCCCGCCGAGCGACCTGCTTTCGGCCGCGCCGGAACACACGCGGCTGGTGGATGCGTTGCTCAACTACGACCTGATCGGCTTCCAGACACAGACCGACGTCAACAATCTCAGGCACTACCTGGTCGAAAGTGCCACCGCGGAGCAGCTGGATGAAAACACGTTCAGCTTCGGCGACCGGATCCTGCGTATCGACCGGTTCCCGATAGGGATCGACGCGGCGGGTTTTGCCGACATGGCGATTGAAGCCGATGATGAAGTTGTGATGGATCAGATGCGGCGCAGGATCCTGGGCCGCCGGCAGATCATCGGCCTCGACCGGCTCGACTATTCCAAGGGCCTGCCGGAACGGTTCAAAGCATTCGGGCGGCTGCTCGAACAGCATCCGGAGCTTTCGAAGAAGGTCAGCTTTCTGCAGGTCGCCTCCCCTACTCGCGAGGCGGTTGATGCCTATGCGGACATCCGCATCGAACTCGAAACTCTCACCGGTTCGATCAACGGCCGCTTCGCCGACTTCAACTGGACGCCGCTGCGCTACATCAATCGCGCTATCCCGCGTGAGGTTCTGGCGCCGCTCTATCGCGGCAGCCAGGTGGGTTTTGTCACGCCGCTACGTGACGGCATGAACCTGGTCGCCAAGGAATATGTCGCCGCGCAGAAGCCGAGCGACCCGGGCGTTCTGGTCTTGTCACAGTTCGCTGGCGCGGCGGAAGAGCTAACCGAGGCCCTTATCGTCAACCCGTACGACATCGACGAGATGGCGCGCCAGCTGCATCGTGCCCTCGAAATGCCGTTGGACGAGCGGCGCGAGCGCCACGCAGCGCTGCGCCAAAAAGTGTTCCAGCAGGACGCGCGCGCCTGGCTGAATTCGTTCCTGAACGTGCTCGAAGGGGCTGGTGCTGCTCCGGCCAAAGACCTCGCCGATCAGGTCCTTCCGGGCGAGCGCACCGCGCAAAGCAGCTAGAGTACGTCTTCCCAGCGCCGCGACAGGTGCATCGCCGCGTAGATCAGGCCGACCATCGAATAGGTCTGCGGGAAGTTGCCCCACAACTCGCCTGTGTCCACGTGCAGGCCCTCCGATAAGAGGCCAAGGTGGTTGCGGCGCGAGAGGACGTCTTCGAAGATCTGCCGCGCGTCGGCGTGGCGCCCGGCGCGTGCAAGAGCGTCGATCAGCCAGAATGTACAGGCGGTGAACGCCGTTTCCGGCTCGCCAAAATCGTCGGGCGTGCGGTAGCGATAAAGGTGGTTGCCGAAGCGCAGGTGCTGCTCGCACGCATGCAGGGTTGCGAGGAAGCGCGGATCGTGCGCCGGCAGGAAGCCAAGCTCCGCAATCATCAGCAGGCTTGCATCGAGGTCCTTGCCGCCGAAACTCGAGACGAAGCTTTGCAATTCTTCGTTCCATGCCTGCTCTAGGATGCCGGTATGAATGCGATCGGCGTGACCGCGCCAGTATGCTGTGCGTTTGGTGAGGCCGAGCCGGGCTCCGATCTTGGCGAGCCGGTCGCACGCTGCCCAGCACATGATTGCCGAATGGGTGTGGATCGCGCCGCGCGTGCGGAATTCCCACAGTCCGGCGTCCGTCTGGTTCCATCGGTTGGCTGCCTGCTCGCCAAGCCGCTCCAGCCGCTCGTAGAGGGCTAGCCCGCCCATGGTCGGCAGCCGCTCGTCAAAGAAACACTGGGTGATCGCCAGGATGACGGAACCGTAGCCGTCGTTCTGAACTTGCGTGTAGGCGGCATTGCCCCGGCGGACCGGGCCATACCCGCGATAACCTGGCAGCCCGTCAACAATCACCTCATCGACCCGCCGCTCCAGGCCGAGGCCAAACAGCGGTTGCAGGTAGCCGTCCGGTGAACTCGCGGCGATATTGGAGACATAGGCGAGATAGTCTTCCATCGTCTTGGTCGCGCCGAGCAGGTTCAGCGCCTTGACGGTAAAGTAGGAGTCACGCAGCCAGCAGAAGCGGTAGTCCCAGGTCCGGCCGCTCGCGCCGTATTCGGGAATCGAGGTCGTCAGTGCGGCGACGATGCCGCCGGTCTCCTCGTTCGAGCAGAGCTTCAGAGTTATCGCCGAGCGGATGACAACGTCCTGGTAGTCGATAGGCACAGAGAGGTAGCGGACCCATTCGAACCAGTAGTCCTGCGTCTCTTCCAGGAACCGGCGTGCGAGCTGGACAGGGCCCTCTGAAAGCCGCTCGTCGGGGCCGAGCAAGAACGCGTATGGGCGATCAACCAGAAAAGGGCGGCTGCGCTCAATGAACTCCACAGGCGCGTTCGTGGTCAGGCGAAGTACCTGATCGCCCAGCAGGTAGCGGATGTGGCTGGTGCCCCTCGTTGTGTCGGGCACCGCAGCGCCATAGTCGTGGAGCGGTCGCACGCGCATCGTCATGCGTGGTGAGCCCTCGATCGGCTCGACCAGCCGGACGATCATCTGCGGCCGGAAGATGCGACCGGCCGATTTGAAGCGCGGCGCGAAGTCGGTGATCCGCAGGCGGCTGCCATCGTCGTCCGTCAGGATGGTTTCGATAATGGCGGTGTTGCGCAGGTATCTCTGCTCGCTGTGGGCTAGCCGCTCCAGCGAGATCGTCCATGCGCCCTCCCCCTGATCCCCATTGCGCAGCAGGCTGCAGAAAACCGGATCACCGTCCATGCGTGGCGCGCACATCCAGACGATGCTGGCGTTGCGGTCTACCAGCGCAGCGGCCGCCGCGTTGCCGATCACGCCGAGATCGAGGGTGGAGGTTGCGGGACCTGCGGTCATGCCTTTTCCTTTCAGCTGGGGGCTCTGCAAAATCTGCGTGGAGAGGCTGGCGAAAGCCAGCCGAAATCTTGAGCTCGTTAGTTATTCGTGCTGCCCCAGCGGAAACGGCTTCGAAATGAAGCGGGAGCCGGCAAGACCGAACCGCCATGGCTGTTCGACGGCGCGCGAGATGCCGATGCGCGGACCGCAAGCGACAGGATGCGGTCGGGCAGGCAAGCGCAGCTGAAATGGAGCGCCCTGCAGTGACCGCCCGTTCAGCGAAATGTCGACGGCGAGCGCCTGGCATAACCGCCCCGGGCCCGCAGCCAGCAGGCGCAATTTCTCCATGCCGCGGCGCACCTGCATGTGCTCGATACCGGAAGTCGGCTCCAGCGCGCGCAGGAGCACGGCACTGCCCGGTTCACACACCACATTGAGACACCAGTGGATGCCGTAGGAGCGATAGACGTAAGCGGTCCCGGGATCGCCGAACATCGCGGCGTTGCGCGCAGTCTTGCCGCTAAAACTATGTGACGCCGGATCATCCGGCGTATAGGCTTCCGTCTCGACGATGATGCCCCCTACTCCGTCTACGAGAAGTTGGAAGCCGATCAGCTCCCGTGCCACCGACACGGCGTAGCGAGCGAAGAAGTCGGCGGGAGGAGCAAGCGAGGGAAGTTCTGTCATGGAAGGCAAAGCGCTGAATCCGCTCCTCAACCTGTTTGCTGTGGGATCGTTCCGCGCCCTCCCTTTCGCTAGTCCTGCTTCGCAGGCAGGGTTGCACCGAGGATGCAGCAGGCGACCATCACCGCAGCGGCGAGACCGTACACGCCCGTAAATGCATGGGCAAATTCGGCTGGACCCAGATCGGCTGCGGCAGCGCTGCCCTCCGAAGGCAGACGCTGGTTGAGTATCGAGCCATAGAGTGAGGTTGCGACCGCAGCACCCGCGATCCGGAACAGGCTCACCGCACCGGTCGTTGAGCCGAGGTCCTTCTTTGGGGCATGTAATTGTGCCAGCAGCGTCGGCACCTGCTGTCCAAGACCGCTGGTGAGGCCGAGGCCGGCGAAAAGAACTCCCAAAACCCAAAGCGGCTGGCCAGCCGGCAGGAAGGCAAGCAGCAGGAACATCACCGCGCATCCGGCAAGGCCAAGGCACATCACCTTGCGGTACTGGCCGGTGCGCGAGATCCAGCGGCCGCTGACCAGCGACCCAGCTGAAATGCCCAGCATCAGCACGATGAAGAAGGAGCCGGCCGCCGAGGGTGCCAGGCCGGTGGTCTTCTGCAGGTAGAGTGCGTGGAAGTTGGCAAGGCCAAGCGCAATCGAGCCGGCACCCACCGAAATAGCGAGCAGTTTCCAGATCACTCTATGCCTGAGGATCGACAGCGCGATGATTGGCTCTGGCGCGCGCCGCTCGGCCCAGACGAACACGAAAGAAAGGATGATCAGACCTACGAGCAGGGCAATGGCTGGCTGTGCGGTGAAGCTTCCGAACAGCTGCGGGCTGTCGGACCAGATGACGAGGCAGGTGACGAGTGCGGCGATCACCGTGCCGCCAAGATAGTCGATCTTCGGCTTGCGGCCCGTCGGCTGGTCTGGCAGCACCTTGATCAGCAGCACGAGCGCAACCCCGCCGAGCGGCAAGTTCGCGAGGAAGATCGAACGCCACCCCCAATACTCCGTCATCACGCCGCCCAGGACCGGGCCGACGGCAGCGGACAAGAGCAGGACCAAGCTCGAGAAGCTCTGGTACCTGGCTCGCTCGCGTGGCTCAAAGAGGTCACCGGTGACGGCGAAGACCGAGACAATGATGCCACCTGCCCCGAGTCCCTGGAAAAGGCGCGCGGCGATCAAGCTGTTCATCGACGGAGCAACGCCGCAGGCAAGCGAGCCGAGCAGGAAAATCACCACTGCCGCGAGGAGCACCGTCTTGCGGCCAAACAGGTCGCCCAGCTTGCCGGAAATCGGCATCACCGCGCTGTGGGTGATCAGGTACGACGCCGCAACCCAGCTGTACTGCTCCATGCCGCCGAACTCCTGCACGATAGTTGGCAAGGCCGTTGCGACGATCTGGCTGTCGAGCATCGCAAGAAATGCGCAGCACATGAGGACGGCGAAGATGGTCCGCTTGGCCGAGGCGGAAAGTTCTTGGGGCATGGTCTTAGAGGATCGTGCTTGAAGTCTGAAAAGGTCTGAAAGGCGGAAATGGTACGGCAGTAGCAGATGGCCGGTCAGGCGGACGTTATCGACAGCCCTGTTGCCTGAGCTGTGAGCCTCGTCTATATGCATGACATGTCATCTATCGTCAAATCCTTCGACCGCCACTTCGGTGCGACGGGCCGTGACCGCCTCGGGCGTCTCTTCGGAGGAGTGCTGCGGAGGTGGCGGCGCCATGTTGACGAGGTGTTCCGGGAGGAGGGGTTTACCGAAGGGACCCGGGCGCCGTTGATCCTGCTCTACGATCTTGATGAGCCCGTGCGGCAGAAACATCTCGCCGATGAACTCGGCCTCGATCCGACCGCGCTTGTCAGGGTCATCGGCGTCCTGTCGCGCCGCGGCCTGGTCGAGTGCATCGCCGATCCGGCGGACAGGCGCGGCAAGCTGATTTCGCTCACGCAGGCCGGCAGGGAGTGTGCCGAGCGGCTGATTGGGCAGATCGTCGAGATCGAAAGGCGTCTGTTTTCAGACGTGACCGATGACGAGCTTGCCGTGGTTCGGACAGTGTTTGCAAAGGTGATGGCGCGGCTTGCCAGCGGCTGAAACACCTGCATGCCGGTTCGGCCGGCTCTTACCGTTTTCAGTTTCCTCCTTTTCCTTCCTGGTACCATGTCCCAACCTGCTTCGCGTGCCGACGCACCTGTCCGCGTTTCGCTCGCCCTGCTCGTGCTGATCGCCTTCAGCGGCACGCTCGCCATGCACATCTTCGTGCCGGCCCTGCCGCGCGCCGCCGAGGCGCTGGCGACGGACGGCCCGACCATCCAGCTCACCGTCACCATCTACATTCTCGGCCTTGCGATCGGCCAGCTGATCTACGGCTCGCTTGCCGACGCCTTCGGGCGCCGCCGCGCGGTGCTAATCGGCCTCTCCGTCTTTCTCGCGGGCTCCGTCGGCTGCTTTCTTGCCCCGAGTGTCGAACTGCTGCTGGTCGCACGTCTCGTTCAGGCACTCGGCGGAGCGGCCGGGCTTTCGCTCACCCGGGTTATCGTTGCCGATACCAATAAGGGCGCGGCAGCAACGCGCAACATCGCTGTCCTGAACATGATCCTGCTGATCGGCCCGGGTGTCGCGCCGGTCGTTGGTGCCCAGATTGCCGAACTGCTCGGCTGGCGCACGACCTTCATCTTCCTGTCGCTGATGGGGCTTACCGCGATTGCTCTTTCGGCCGTCCGGCTGCCCGAGACAGGCAATCCGACTGGCAGCTTCAGCCTCGGCAAGATGGCGGCCGACTTTGTCGGGCTCGTCCGCAACCGCAATTACCTGCAGTCGGCGGTTGGCGGCGCGCTGGGCTCGACGGCCTGCTACGCCTACTTCGTCTCTGCGCCCTTCATCCTGCACAGCGAGATGGGGCTCAGCATTCAGGCTGTCGGCTACAGCGTCGGGGGCACGCTCGGCGCGGCTGCGCTGGGGACGATGCTCACGCGCTCGATCGTCGGGAAGGTCAGCAACAAAATGATTTCTCTGACCTTCTCCATGATCGGCGTTGCCGCCGGCCTTATTTTCCTCGCCGGTGCGATCGGGGATTTCCTCAATCCGGTGCTGGTAATCACCTTGAGCTGCATCGTGCTGTTTTCCGCCGGCGCGCTTGGGCCGGTTTCGGTCGGCATGACCCTGAGCGACGCGGGGCCAATGGTCGCCGCCGCCTCAGGTGTTTATGGCTGCTTCCAGATGACGGTCGGCGTGATCTGCAGCTTCCTCGCCGGAACGTTCATCGACCACGAACTCGGCTGCGGCGTGATCCTCACCGCGGCCTATGTGATCTGTTGGTTGCTGTTCTTCCTGCGCTACAGGCGGGGCTGAAAGCGGTCGGACCACATCGATGGTTGGGTCTTCCTTGAGGAGACTCAGTAGCTAGCAAGAGGAGTGCCCCGAGCTTCATGGTACCCTCCCCTGCTCTCCCCTCCCCTACCCTACCGGCGGGTAATATTATGGAAGGCTAATGGAGAGGGTTTGATTTGTTACTCGCCACTGCTGGTTTGTTGGCAGCGTTCCGGCCTGGATCCTCGGGTCGGGCCCGAGGATGACGAGGTTGGGACTTAATCGTTAGGTCAAAAAGGCCGGGCGGCTGAACGCTTCTGGCAGGCACCTGCGCCACTGCAGAGTTCTTTCTCGTCAATCCAATCGTCATCCTCGGGCKCGACCCGAGGATCCAGGCCGGAATGCTTGAGCCGCACCGCGGTGACGGTCTGGTGACGGCATAACCTTGCTGCACGGCCTCGCCAAAAGAACAGCGCCGCGGGTGATGCGCGGCGCTGTGATGCTTGATGGTTAGCGAGGCTTCGCCTCAGGCCCTTTTGTTCTGCCGGTTCTCGATCAGATCGGTGACGACGGCGGGGTCGGCAAGCGTCGAGGTGTCGCCGAGCGACTCGAAGTCGTCCTCGGCGATCTTGCGCAGAATGCGGCGCATGATCTTGCCCGAACGCGTCTTCGGCAGGCCCGGTGAGAACTGGATCAGATCCGGCGAGGCGATCGGGCCGATTTCCTTGCGCACATGCGCAATCAGCTCCTTGCGTAATTCGTCCGAACCTTCCTCGCCCGCCATCAGCGTCACGTAGCAGTAGATGCCCTGACCCTTGATCGGGTGCGGATAGCCGACGACGGCTGCTTCCGAGACCTTTTCATGGGAGACGAGCGCGGATTCGACTTCCGCCGTGCCCATGCGGTGGCCCGAGACGTTGATGACGTCATCGACGCGGCCGGTGATCCAGTAATAGCCGTCCTCGTCGCGGCGGCAGCCGTCGCCGGTAAAGTACTTGCCCTTGTAGGTGGAAAAATAGGTCTGGATGAAGCGCTCATGGTCGCCATAGACGGTGCGCATCTGTCCCGGCCACGAGGCGATGATGCACAGATTGCCGTCGGCAGCCCCTTCGAGGACGTTGCCGTCATTGTCGACGAGCTGCGGCTGGACGCCGAAGAACGGCCGTGTCGCTGAACCTGGCTTCAGGTCCGTTGCGCCCGGCAGCGGGGTGATCAGGATGCCGCCGGTTTCGGTCTGCCACCAGGTGTCGACGATCGGCACCTTCTTCTCGCCGACGACATT
>NZ_VLJG01000010.1:0-92806 GCF_007829415.1 Aminobacter sp. J44
GGGGTGCAAGCCCCAATGGAAGATCGTCGCGGCCATCGCCAGCCTCCGCGCGCCTTCGGCATCACCTTCTGCACCAGCAAGCGGGGCCCAGTCGGTGCGCACGCCGCCTTCTTCGGTCACGCCCGCAAGTGCCGCGTCAAAATTTCCGATCGGCTCCGCAACGCCATAAAACATCAACCCAATGCCCATCCCGGCGGCAAAGAGCATCGAGAACCAGGCGGGATAGCCGAAGTCGGGCCTTGCCTCGCTCCCGCCGATACGGATGGAACCCCACGGCAGCACGATAACAGCAAGCGACATCAGGACGAAGATGTTGCCCGAGATGAGGAAGAACCAGTCCAGCTTGGAGGTGAGCCAGTCGCGAAGGCCGGTGAAGAAGGCATCGGCCTCGTTCTGCAGCGCCAGCGTGATGATCACAAACGCAACGATCACCAATCCGGAGATAGCGAAAACGGGATTATGAACATCGAAAGTGAGTGCCCCGATGCTCGGCTGGACATTGTCCTGACCAACTTCGTAGTCAGTCTCGATGATATTCGTTGGGCCCTCAGGTTCCGGAATGCCAGTCGTCTGTGCGTCGGTCATATGCCTCTCCCTCAACGATGAGGTGGGCGGCACCCACCTTGAGTCCTCGTGACCATGACAACCTCTAGGGCCGCCCTTGGCAAGTCCTTCGTGGGGGAGCGCACGCGATGGGATCCGAGAAGCCGTGGCGGCGGCCACCTCTCGTGATCAGCGTCATCGGCACGATGCGAAAGCCTGCGCAAAGCCTTGGAATTCCAGCGTTTCAACGATTTTGAGGAGCGGTTGGCTGGGGAACCTGGATTCGAACCAGGACTAACGGAGTCAGAGTCCGCTGGTCTACCGTTAACCTATTCCCCAGCATCAGGCAGCTTGTTTGCCGGCCCGGAGATCGGCTGCGCCGTTGGCGTCAGCGATGCGCCGGATATAGACGCCGCCAGAAAATAGTCAACCCAGAAATCTCCACCTACCTGTGATTTTTCATCATTTTCTCGCCTACCCGCGGGGTGGCGCGGGTGGCGGATGATGACCTCGAAGGCCGCCTCCACGGCGGCGCAAGCGGTAGCGCCCCGTCTCAACACGCTGCATGCAGAATCAACCTGGTTGATCCGAAGTTGCCCCCCTCGCCGGGATTTTTGATGAAGACGAAGAACAGCTGTTAAGGAGCTAAAATCAGTGGAACCGGCCTGCAGCGGACAACCTACTGCAGGCTTGGATCAGCGAAAGCTTTGGAGAATCCAGGCGACCTGCAGCAGCAACACTCGCAGTCTCAGATGTCACCCTGTGCTGGCTGGCCACGGTCCGCGCCAGGCAGGCTAACCCTCCCCCCCTTGCCGCTCCTCCTTCATCGCGTCGGCGAATTTGCGCATCAGGCGCACGAGTTCATCGACTTCATACGGGTCCCAGCTTGAAAACACCGCCGCGGCGATTCGCTCGCGGGCGGCGTCGATCCGGTCGGTCATTGCCTTGCCCTTGGCTGTCACCACCGCTTCGTTGACGCGGCGATCGGCAGCGCTTTGCCGGCGCTCCGCGAGGCCAAGACTTTCCAGCTTCGCGACCTGGCGGCTGACGGTGGTGTAGTCACGACCCACCCGCTCAGCCAGTTCGACTATGCCGACCGGTCCCAGCCGCTCGATGCTGACCAAAAGCGGAAACAGCGCCCGGTCGAGCGCAATGCCTGCCTCGCGCACGAGCTCCTCGTCGCGCTGCGGCTTGTTCATCAGGCTGACGATGTCCAGCAATGCCCCATGCAAAGCACGGATCTGCGGGCCAATATGTGTATTTTGCACTTTCTTTGTTGACGACATTCCCAGTCTCCTGTTATGTGCATAATGCACACAAGGAGATCGATATGGCAAACGAATTTGCGGCAGACGTGCTCGTCTGCGGTGCGGGAGCGGCTGGCCTGACGCTGGCCCTGGATCTGGCAAGGCGCGGTATCTCTTTCCGCGTGATCGACAAGGCGGTTGAGCCGTTTCCCGGCTCGCGCGGCAAGGGTATCCAGCCGCGAACACAGGAAGTTTTCGAGGACCTCGGCATTCTCGACAAGGTCGTGGCCGCTGGCGGGCTCTACCCGATGATGCGCGTCTACAGCCGTGACGGAAGCTTCATCGAGAAGGATTTTGGCGAGCGCCCCGAGCCGACGCCTGCCGAACCTTACCATATTCCGTTGATGATCCCGCAATCAGGGACAGAGCGGATCATGCGCGCCCGGCTGGCCGAACTCGGCCGCCATGTCGAGTTCGGCCGGGAACTGGTCGGCTTCGAGCAGGACGATAGTGGCGTCACCGCTCGGGTCGCGACGGGCGGCCGCGAGGAGACGTTGCGCGTTCGCTATCTCGTCGCGACGGATGGCGGCCGCAGCTTCGTGCGGCGCGCGCTCGGCCTCGACTTTCCTGGCAAGACGCTGGGCGTTCGCGCCATGGTCGCTGACGTGGCGCTGACGGGGCTGGACCGCAACTGGTGGCACCAGTTCAACGAGGGCGACATGCAATGGATGCTCTCGATCTGCCCGCTGGGCGGGACCGATCTTTTTCAGATCCAGGCGCCTGTGCCGCCCGAGGGTGAAGTCGACCTGTCGGCCGCTGGGCTGCAGCAAATGGTTACGGAGCGGACCGGGCGTATGGACATTCTCGTCCACTCCGTGAGCTGGGCGTCGGCCTATGAAATGAATGCCCGTCTGGCGGCACGCTACCGCGTCGGCCGGATATTCCTCGCCGGCGATGCCGCCCATATTCACCCGCCGACGGGCGGCCAGGGCCTGAACACCAGCGTGCAGGACGCCTACAACCTTGGCTGGAAGCTCGCGGCGGTTCTGCGCGGTGGCCCCGACGATCTGCTCGACAGCTACGAAAGCGAGCGCCGCCCGGTGGCCGAAGATATGCTCGGCCTCTCGACGCGGCTCCTCGATGCTGGCCGGCGCGGCGATATCAGGCGCGGGCGAGAAGTGCGACAGCTCGACATTGGCTACCTCGATTCACCGCTCAACCTCGAAGGATCTGCGCGCGTCGGCGCCCTTCGGGCCGGCGATCGCGCTCCCGACGCACCGGTTTCCGGCGCTGCAGGCCAGCCGACGCGGCTGTTCCAGCTCCTCAAGGGAACGCACTGGACGCTCCTCATCAATGGAGAACATGCTTTCCGGCCACGTGCAGGCCTTCACCAATATCGGCTAGGGGATCGGGGCGACATCATCGACACGGGGAACCACGTCCGCGATGCCTATGCTCTTGCCGACGGCGAATGCGTGCTGGTTCGCCCTGACGGCTATATAGCCGCGATCACCTCTCTCGATGCTGACGGAATAAGCCAGCTTGAAGCCTTCCTCGAGCGCGTGGGCCTGACCATACCTGGGGAGGCAGGGCAATGAGCGCTGGAAACTGCACCGTCTTTGTCAACGAGCGAGGTGCGTAACATGACGATCCAGCCTCTGTCCGAACGCACGACCGGGTCGAAGACGCTCGACTGGCGGCGCATCTTCCCCGTTTTCTTGATCGTCTGCGCTTATGCGGCTGGCACAGCCGCGGTGCTGCCGGTACTGCCGTTCCACATCCGGGAAATGGGAGGCTCCCCGCTCGTCCTGGGCGTGGTCATCGCCGCAGAGGCCGGGGGCCAGTTTGCCTCTGCCCCCTTGCTTGGCCAGTTGTCGGACCGTTTTGGCCGCAGGCGCATACTGCTGCTCTGTCAGGTAGTCGCGGCGGCGAGCCTGCTGTTGCTCGCGCTTGCTCCCAACGTCGTCGTCATCCTGATCGCCCGGGCCATGTTCGGCCTCACGGCAGGCAATATTGCCGTCACCGGGGCATATGTTGCCGACCATACCGACACCGCCAGCCGGCGGCAGGCGATGGGGATCCTGATGGGCGGCGCCGGCGTCGGCGGCATCATCGGTGCCGGTCTTTCCGGCCTGCTTTCCGAGACTTCGCTGACAGCACCTGTCCTTGCCGCATTCGCGCTGGTGCTAGTGGCAACCCTGATAACGGTTCTGCGACTGGAAGACGGCCGTCCGCTGGAGCTTACCCACGAGCGGGAAACGTCTGAAAAGACGTCATTCGGAGCCATCCTGAGTTCAGCCGCGATCCGAATTCTCGTCGTGGTGATGCTGTGCCACTTCTTCGCCTACGGCATGTACATGTCGCAGATTCCGGTCTTCCTTGGCGATACCTTCATCTGGAACGGACATGCCTTTACGGCCAGGGAGCTGAGCTATCTGATCATGGCTGATGGCGGGATCAATCTGTTTGCCCAGCTCTTCCTGCTGGGCTGGCTGAGCCGATACCTGAGCGAGCTCAACCTGATCCTTCTCATCTTCGCGATGATCGTGACCGGGTTCGTGACGGCCGGCATTGCCACCACCATTCCGCTGCTGCTGCTCGCGGTATTCTGCATCAGCACTGGCGATGCGCTCGCCAAGCCGACCTATATGGCGGCGCTGTCCAACCGCGTCCCGGGCGCGCGGCAGGGTATTGTCCTGGGTGCGGCGCAATCGATGGTCGCGTTGGCCGATATTACTGCGCCGGTGCTAGGCGGGTTCATCCTCGGCTTTGCTCTGTACGGCGTCTGGATCGGAGTAGCGGTTGTAATGGCGCTTATTGGGATGGTCATCGCAGCAGCCCGGCTTTCGGGATAGCGACCGCAAGTTTCCGAAGAACATGATTGGCATTGTTAGCGCACCCGCGTCCCAATTCCGGCCGCGGGTGCGTCGCGTCTTTATCTTGCGCCCCCCCTAAACCGCGCGCAAATTCCGGATCGGCTTGCCCGGCGTGAGCGCTTCGGCTGCCTGGATGATGCCGCGGGCGTCGATGCCATAGTGACGGTAGAGTTCGGCGATCGAGCCGGTCTGGCCAAAATGCTCGACGCCAAGCGAGCGGGTGCGGTGGCCGTGGACGGAACCAAGCCAGCCAAGCGTCGCCGGATGGCCGTCGATGACGGTGACGATGCCGCAATGCGAGGGTATGTCCGCGAGCAGCCGCTCGACATGGCTCGAGGCGTGGACAAGTCCGCCCTCGCGAGCGCGCTGCGCCGCCGTCCAGCCGGCGTTGAGCCGGTCCGCCGAGGTGATGGCAAGCAGGCCCACATCGCGCCGGTCCTCGGCCATCATGCCGACGGCCTCGATAGCTTCGGGTGCGACCGCACCGGTATAAGCAACCACGACCTGCGCATTCGGTCCCGGCTTTCGCATCCAGTAGCCGCCATTGATGATGTCGCGCTCAAGCTGCGGCGTCATCTCGCGCTTCACCTGGTCGATCGAGCGGGTGGAAAGACGCAGGTAGACGGAGCCGCCGGTCGCGTCGCGCAGCCAGGTCAGCTTGTCGGGTTCTGCTTCGCCCGAGCGCTGCATGTACTCGAACGCCCAGCGCATCATGACGGCAACCTCGTCGACGAAGGCTGGCTCGAAGCTCGCCAGCCCGTCCTGTGCCATGCCGATCAGCGGCGTTGCGATCGACTGGTGCGCGCCGCCTTCCGGCGCAAGCGTCACGCCGGATGGCGTTGCCACCAGCATGAAGCGCGCATCCTGGTAACAGGCGTAGTTGAGCGCATCCAGACCGCGCTCGATGAACGGATCATAGAGCGTGCCAACGGGCAGCAACCGCTCGCCGAAGATCGAATGTGAGAGCCCCAGCGCCGAGAGCATGATGAACAGGTTCATCTCGGCAATGCCGAGCTCCATGTGCTGGTCCTTCGGCGAGAACGACCAGTTGTAGGTCGACGGGATCCGCTCCGCCTTGAAGAGGTCGGCCATCGTCTCCTTGGAGAACAGGCCGCGGCGATTGACCCATGCGCCAAGATTGGTCGAGACGGTCACGTCCGGCGAGGTGGTGACGATGCGATCGGCAAGTTTTGTGTCGCCCTTGGAGATCTCGTGCATGACAAGACCAAAGCCCTGCTGCGTCGACATGGCGGGCTGAGCGCCGAACTCGAGCTTTTCTGGCACCGGGATCTCGTCGGCGGAATAGCGACGGCGGCCCTTTGCCGCGAACGGCACCGACTTGAGGAACTTTGTCACCGCATCCTCGGCAACAGAGAGCCCCTCGAACTTGTCCCACTCGCGGCCCACGCGCACGTTCATCTGCTGGCGCAGCGCCTCGACCTGCGCCGGCGTCATCAGGCCGGCGTGGTTGTCCTTGTGGCCGGCGAGCGGCAGGCCAAAGCCCTTGATCGTGTAGGCGATAAAGCACACCGGACGGTCATGCTGGCGCGCCCCCTCGAAGGCTTCGAGCAGCGACGGCAGGTCGTGGCCCCCGAGATTGCCCATGAGTGCTGCAAGTTCTTCGTCGCTGCGGCGCTCGATCAGGCGCGAGACGTCGCCCTGGTCGCCAATGTCGTCCAGCAGACGCTTGCGCCAGGCAGCCCCGCCCTGGAAGGTCAGCGCCGAATAGAGCTGGTTCGGGCAGGCGTCGATCCACTCGCGCAGCTTCTCGCCTCCGGGCTCGGCAAAGGCCGCCTGCTGCAGCTTGCCGTGCTTGAGAACGACGACGTCCCAACCGAAATTGCGGAAGATCGCCTCGAAGCGCGCCCACAGGCCCTCGCGCACCACCGCATCGAGGCTCTGGCGGTTGTAGTCAACCACCCACCAGGTGTTGCGAAGGCCGTGCTTCCAGCCCTCCAGCAGCGCCTCGAAGATGTTGCCCTCGTCCATCTCGGCATCGCCGACGAGCGCGACCATCTTGCCCTCGGGCATGTCGGGCTTCCAGCCCTTGGCCTGCACGTAGTCCTGCACCAGCGAGGAAAACAGTGTCTGCGCCACACCGAGGCCGACCGAACCGGTCGAGAAGTCGACGTCGTCGACGTCCTTGGTGCGCGAGGGATAAGACTGGACGCCCTTGTAACCGCGGAAGTTTTCCATCTTCTCGCGGCTCTGGTTGCCGAGGAGGTATTGGATCGCGTGGAAGATCGGGCTCGCATGCGGCTTGACGGCAACGCGGTCCTCGGGACGCAGCGCGTGGAAATAGAGCGCCGTCATGATAGTTGCCAGCGATGCGGACGAGGCTTGGTGACCGCCGACCTTGAGCCCGTCGCCATTGTCGCGCAGGTGGTTGGCGTTGTGGATCATCCAGGTCGCCAGCCACAGCACCTTGCGTTCCAGCTCTCCCAGCATCCTCAGGTCGGTCATTTGGTTGCTCCCCTTTTCATTGGCAGAAATGCTACGCCAGAACGGGAGGTGAAACAGACCAAACTTGCGCGAGACGCAGCGTCAGTTTAGCCTGTTCAACCAACCTGATGCCTATTCTTGGTGAAACGTGCCAAATCCTGAACTCGACGCCATCGACCTCAAGATCCTGCGCGCGCTGCAGGAAGACGGAAAGATTTCAATGGGCGAACTTGCCGAGAAGGTAGGTCTCTCGCCCTCGCCCTGCGCGCGCCGCGTGCGGCTGATGGAGAAGGCCGGCATCATCAAAGGTTATGCGGCAATCATCGACCAGAAGCGAGTGGGGCTGCCGATCAGCGCCTTTGCCTCGATCAAGCTGGAGCGCCAGCGCGAGGAAGATCTCGACCGCTTCGAGGAGACGGTGTCGCGTTGGCCGGAGGTGCTGGACTGCTACCTGATGACGGGGCAGCGCGACTACCTGATGCGTGTCGTCGCCGCCGACCTGGAAGCGTACGAGCGTTTCATCAAGGACAAGCTCACCCGGCTCGACAACATCGCCTCGATCGAGACCAGCTTCGCGCTCGGCCAGGTGAAGCGATCGGAGACGCTGCCGATAAGCTAGCGCGGAAGCCCTTCCCTCACCCGATCCTCGCCGCAGCGCGTGCCTGTGAAGGAGTCTGGCCGTAGACGCGCTTGAAAAGCTTGGAGAAGTGCGTCGGGTTTTCGCAGCCGACCTCGAGCGCGACCTGCACGATTGGCGTCTTCGTCTGCGTGATCAGAAGCCTGGCGTGCTCAAGCCGCACGCGCTTGTAGGCGTAGGCCGGCGACATGCCGGCCTTCTGCATGAACAGCCGCTGCAGCTGGCGCGTCGACAGGCCGACTTTGGCAGCAAGCTCGGCGATCGACAGCTGGCTTTCGAGATTCTGTTCCATGTTGATGAGGGTGGCGCGCACCCGCGCGTCGCCAAAATCCTCGGCGAAGGGCCGTCGCGGCTGCACGTGGAGCGACGGGCGCGGCTGATCAATCTGCAGCACTTCCAGCGCGTTGCGCTGCGCTTCCTCGCCGATGTAACGCCGCACCAGTGAAGCGGCCATGTCGGCCGCACTGCTGCCGCCGGCGCAAGAGCCGCGCTTCTCGTCAAGGTTGAAGATCCGGTCGCTCCGCACCGGATGCCCCGGAAAACGCTCCTGATAGGCGCGTACGTGCAGCCAGCTGACACAGGCCTCGTGCTGCTTCATCAGCCCGGCTTCTGCCAGGATAAACGAGCCGGTACACAAGCCGATCAGCGGCACCCCTGCAGCGGCCGCCTTCTTGAGGTAGTCGATGGTCTCGCCATCCACCGGCTCCTCGACGTCGAGGAGGCCGCCGACCACCACGATGTAGTCGAAATGCTGCGGATCGATCAGCCGGCAGGTTGGGCTCACCTGGACGCCGCAGCTCGACGGGATGAGGTTGCGGGTGCTGCCCAACACCTCCCAGTCGGCCGCAACGCGACCGGAACGGTCGAGCTGATCGCTGCCAAGCCGCAGGGTGTCGACGAACAGCGCAAATGCCGACAGCGTGAACAGGCGCGCGAGGACGAAGCCGACCTTGAGCTTGTTCGGGGGCGTGACGGGCATTCGGGGTTCCGATTCGGGCGAAAGGTGCTTTCGTCCAGCAAGTAACTGTCCGGGGGGCGGACGCAAGGCACCTTAGCGAATTGGCAACCCCGGACGAGCGGGGCTGCCTTATCGTGATTACGCGCCCCAGACTTCACGCAGCAGCGTGACCCAGTTCTCGCCCATGATCTTCTCGATGCGGCTGGTCGACCAGCCGCGGCGCAGCATCGCCTCCGTCAGTGCGCCGGTGTGACCGATCGTGTCGAGGCCTGCTGGATTCTTGATCGTGCCGAAATTGGTCAGGCGACGGGCATAGCCCTTGTCGTGGGTGATCCAGTCGAAGAACTCCTGGTCATAGCCCTGCGTGAAATCGGTGCCATAGCCGACACGGTCCTCGCCGCAGAGATTGATCACGTATTCCATCGCCTCGACATAGTCGTCGACGGTCGCATCGACGCCGCGGGCAAGGAACGGCGTGAACATGGTCACGCCGACGAAGCCGCCGTGATCGACAATGAAGCGCAGCTCTTCGTCGCTCTTGTTGCGCGGATGCTGTTTCAGGCCGGCGGGCAGGCAGTGCGAATATGCGACCGGCTGCTTCGAGGCGAGGATGACGTCGCGGCTGCTGACGGGGCCAACATGCGACAGGTCGCAGAGGATACCGAGGCGGTTCATCTCGGCCACAACCTCGCGGCCGAAGTCGGAGAGGCCACTGTCCCGGCTCTCGTAGCAGCCGGTGCTGACGAGGTTCTGGGTATTGTAGGCCATCTGGATGATGCCCACGCCCAGTTCCTTGAACAATTCGAGATAGCCGATCTGGTCCTCGATGCCGGAGACGTTCTGCCAGCCGAGGATGATGCCGGTCTTGCCTTCGGCCTTGGCGCGGCGGATGTCGGCGGTGGTCTTCACCTGCAGGATCAGGTCGGAGTTCTCGCGGAACCAGGCCTTCCAGCGCATGATGTTGCGCATCGTCTCGGTGAAGCCTTCCCAGATGCAGCAGGTGCAGTTGGCGGCGGTGATGCCGCCCTTGCGCATGTCCTCGAAGATCTCGCGGCCGAAATTGGAAACGATCAGGCCGTCAACGACGGTCAAGCGCTCGTGCAAGGCCGCGGCCTCGGGGCGAGTTGTGGTTACAGTCATGTTTTTCTTCCGAGATGTCAGTGTTCGCTTACAATCACTCCGGCCGACGCAGGCCAGTGCAGCCAGGCTTTTGCACCCTTGGGCAGGACTTCCGGCCCGCCCAGACCCGGCGCAACCGCACGGGCGGTGAGGGTCAGGCCGGCATCCGTGCGCAGCTGATATTCGACCGCAGCACCGTGATAGGTCATAATCTCGACAGTGCCGGAGAGGTTGTTCTCGCCCTCGACCGCCTCCGCCGCTATGCCGATCACCTCCGGCCGCAGCGCGAGGAAGCAGCTGCCGACGAGTTGTTTTTGCCCCGCAAGGCGCAGCGCGGTGCCGCCTTCCATCTCAAAACTGCCCTGAACGATGCGTCCCGGCAGAAGGTTGGGAACGCCGAGGAAGCGCGCGGCAAAGGCGGATCGCGGCTGGTTGTAGAGCTCGTCGGGCGAGCCGATCTGCTCCACCTTGCCGTTGTACATCAGCACCATCCGGTCCGAGGTGCTCATCGCTTCGTCCTGGTCATGGGTGACGAAGATCGTGGTCAGCCCAAGCGACTGCTGCAGCTGACGGATCTCGATCTTCATTTCCTGGCGCAGCGACGCGTCCAGGTTGGACAGCGGCTCGTCGAGGAGCAGGACATCCGGTTCGATGACCAGCGCGCGGGCAAGCGCCACGCGCTGCTGCTGGCCGCCCGAAAGCTGCTTGGGCAGGCGGTCGCCATATTGCGCAAGGCGCACGCGAGCGAGCGCTTCCTGTACCTTCTTCTCGGCATCGGCGCGGTTGACCTTGCGCATCTCAAGCCCGAAGGCGACGTTCTGCGCGATCGTCATGTGAGGAAACAGGGCGTAGTTCTGGAACACGAAGCCCATATTGCGCCGGTTTGGCGGCAGGCCGGTCACGTCGCGTCCGCCGACAGTGATGTTGCCGCTGGTGGCATCGACGAAACCGCCGATCATGCGCAGCGTCGTCGTCTTGCCGCAGCCCGACGGACCGAGCAGCGAGTTCAGCTCGCCGTCGGCGATGCGCAGCGACATGTTCTGCACCACCACCGCCGGGCCGTAGTGTTTCGCAACTTCCTGAAGCACAACTTCCGACATGATATTCCTCTCAGAAAGCCCGGCTGAGTTTGACGTAACGATCGGTGATCAGCAGCAGGAGGGTGATGAGCGAGATCTGCACCGTGGCCACTGCACCGATGGTGGAATCGAAGTTCCACTCCAGATAGTTGATGAGCGCGATCTGCAGCGTCGTGCTGTTTGGCCCGACGAGAAAGATCGACTTCTCGAGATCGATGAACGAATTGACGAAGGCGAAGAGCGAGCCTGCGATCACGCCCGGCTTGATCACCGGCAAGGTGATGCGGAAGAAGATCGTCAACGGGCCTGCGCCGAGGCTGCTTGCCGCCTCCTCGATCGAGGGATTGACGGAAATCATCGAGGTGGTCACCAGCCGGATCATCCACGGCAGCGCGATCAGGCTGTGCGCCATGATCAGGCCGAGGCTGGAACCGGCGACCTGAATGCCGGTCAGGAATTCGATCTCAAGGAAGAACACGAATATTGCGCTGCCGCCCACGATGGCCGGCACGACCATCGGCGACATCAGCAGCGTGTTGACCAGATCCCGGCCGGCGAAGCGGCCACGAACCAGCGCGAAGCTCGCCGGCAGTCCCAGCACGAGCGCTACGAGCGTCGCGATCATGCTGGTGCGGAAGCTGAGGAAGAAGCCGTTGCGGAAGTCCGACATCTCCCATGCGCGTGTGTACCAGTCGAGGGTGTAGCCCTGCGGCGGGAAGGACAGTATCTTGTTTGAGAAGAAGCTCATCCAGACGATGAAGACCAGCGGCAGCAGGATGAAGCCGATGACCAGGCTGCTGAAGAGCGTATAGGCCCAGCGGGTGTTGTTTGCCGAAGCGCCCGACATCATTCACTCCATTTCCGGTACTTACGCTGCACCAGCGCCGAAACCCAGATCGTCAGGCAGAGGGTGACCGCCATCAGGATGAAGGAGAGCGCGGCGCCGAAGGGCCAGTTCATCACCTTGGCGATCTGCTGGTAGACGGTCGGCGCCATCATGTGGAAGGTCGGGCCGCCGATCAGCACCGGCGTCGCATAGGCGTTCATCGACAGGATGAAGCAGAGGACCGAACCGGACAGGATGCCCGGCAGCGCCAGCGGCAACACGATGCGCCGCATGATGGTGACATGATTTGCGCCGAGGCTGAGGCCTGCATCTTCCAGATTGCGGTCGATCGCCTCGAAGACGCTGTTGAGGGTGATGATCATGAACGGCAGCAAGACGGAGACGAGGCCGATCACCACGCCCGGGGCGGAGTACATCAGCCCGAGTTCGCCCTCGTAGCCGAAGAAACCGAGAATGGCAGCGAGAACGCCGTGATCATTGAGGATCAGCATCCACGCTGATGTTCTCACTGCATTACCGATCAGCAGCGGAACGAGGATGAAGATGAGCAGCATCCGCTTGGCGAAATCGCCCACGTAGCGGGCCAGAAAATACGCCACCGGGGCGCCGAAGATCAGGCAGATCGCCGTCGACAGCGCGGAGATCCATACCGTGCGCCAGAGCACACCCTGATAGAAGCTGTCGGTGAAGAACTTGACGTAGTTCTCCAGCGTGAATGCGCTGATCATCAGCTCCGCGGGATCGTAGATGTTCAGCGAGTTGCGAAGCATCAGCGCCAGCGGCAGGAGAAGCCCGAGCGCCACGAGGATCATAGCCGGTGCTGACAGCATCGGAATTCCCAGCCGGATGGCCGCCCCTTTCGGGGCGGCACCGCGAGCCGGTTCGGCGACCGTGTCGGTCATGCGCGTACTCTTTTCAGACTATGGCTCACTTGCTCGGATCAGGCAGCGAAGGTCTTGTTCCACCACTCGAGCCAGCCAGCGGTGTTTTCCGCGACATAGGCGAAGTCGAGGAACTGCATCTTCGCGCGCTCCTCTGCGCTGAAGTCGACCAGCTGGCGCAGCTCGTCCGTCAGGGCTGCGTTGGTGTTCGCGGGCGCGTAGAGGCTCGCCTCGGCGAGGCCCGCCATGGCGACCGGATCAAGCAGCGCATCGAGATAGGCGTAACCCGGCTCCGGGTTTGCCGCGAATTCGGTCAGGCTGACGCCGAAGGTGACGGCGATCGCGCCTTCCTCGGGGTACTGGATGCCGAGCGGCAGGCCATCCTTGGCCCACTGTAGGCCACGCGCCTTGTAGTTGATGGCAATGTCGACTTCGCCGTTCGCCAGGCCCGCCTGCAGCTGCTGGTGAGCAGCGTAGAGGCGCGGCTTGCTCTCTGCGGCCAGCTTCTCGAGGAGCGGCTTGCCCTCTTCAGCGCTGGTCATGTTGCCCTTGGCCACGAGGCCAGCCATCATCATGTAGTTGAAATAGAGCTGATTGGTCAGGCCGATGCGGCCCACCCACTTCGGGTCCCACAGTTCAGCGTAGGACTTCGGCGGCTCCTTCACCTTGTCGGCGCTGTAAATGATGACGACACCGCTGTAGAGCCACGGCACGAAATACGGGCTCTTGAGCTCTTCCACGACACCGGCGTAGTTCGGGATCTTGGAATGCTCGAGATCAGCAACCACGCCCTGCTGCTTCAGCTCGAACGCGTCGGCGCTGTTGACGTGGATCACGTCGGCCGAAGCACGGCGAATGCGCTTTTCGCTCAGCAGCTTTGCCTTGCGCTCCGGCTCCATGCCCAAGTCGCGGACAACGGAATAACCCTTGTCTTCCAGCAGCGGCTTCTCGACGTACTTGATGGTGCGCTCGTTCCAGTCACCACCCCAGTTCGAGACGACGACCGTACCGCCGGCGGCATGTGCGCCGCGCGGCATCAGCGCCGGCATTGCTGCACCTGCGAGAAGCAGGCTCATCATGCGGCGACGGGACATTAAAAGGCGTTCTTCTGTCATATCTGGTTCCCCTGACCTTGTTGGCTCTTTGCCTCACGATGGGTCCTCCGTTGCTAATTGTAAAATATCAATTTCGGCATTATTCATTCTGTATAGCTATTAATTGCTGGTCAAAATATGAGCATCGAGCTGCGCCACCTGAGCGCTTTTTCAGCACTGGGGAAAGAACTGCACTTTGGACGAGCAGCCGACGCGCTTAACATCGCGCAGCCGGCCCTTTCCAAAATTATTCAACAGCTTGAACAGGAGATCGGAACGCCACTCCTGATTCGCACGACACGGCGCGTAGAGCTTACGGAAGCCGGAAAAGTGTTCCTGACCGAAACCGGCGGCCTCGAAACTCAACTGCGCAAGGCGGTCGACAGTGCGCGTCATGCCGCGCGGGGCGTAAGGGGCGAATTGAAGATCGCCTACACCGACTTTGCCATCAACGGAAAGCTGCCACACGTGCTCCGTGACTTCGCCGGACTGCATCCAGACATCCGGCTCGATCTCGTCTTCATGCCGACGACGGCACAGCAGACTTCGCTACTGCAGCGAAAGATCGACATCGGCTTCATGATCGGCCAATTCCAGCATCCGATGATGCGGCAGTTCACCTTTGACGAGGACGACTTTGTCGCATTGCTGCCATCGTCCCATCCGCTTTGCGCCTACGAAACGCTGAAGCTGGAACAGCTTTCGGGCGAGGATTTCGTGATGGGCGCCACCGAGAACTGGGCGGCCTTCCGCAGCATCATGTTCGCGCAATGCCGCAGCCACGGCTTCTTCCCGAACATCGTGATGGAAGCCTCGAACACCGAGGGCATCATGGGGCTGATCGTTGCGGGCGTCGGGGTGACGATCTATTCAAGCTGCGTGGCCAACATGCCGCGCGCCGGCGTCGAAGTGCGGCCGATCAGCAATATCAGCAGCCGCTTGCCGGTCACCACCGTTTGGGATCGCAGCAACAAGTCGAAGGTCCTGGTGACCTTCCTGAATTTCCTGCGCCGCCCGGAACGAGTAGCGGCGCAGGAATAGGTTCAACGAGACTTAGGCCTTGAGGCTGTTCAGGTAGGTGACGCAGTCGTCAACGCCGACCACGTCGCCGAACTTGGCGTCGATGTCGAAGAGGTTCCAGGCAACGGCGCCCGGCACGCGGTCACCAATCGCTTCCTTGACCGCGATGGTGCGGAAGCCGTCGGCGATACCGTCGCAGATCGTCTGGCGCACGCAGGCGCAGGCCGTCACGCCGGTGACAAGGATGGTGTCGACATTAGCCGCACGCAGGATGCCGGCGAGTTCGGTGCCGTGGAAGGCCGACGCGCGCTTCTTCAGCAGCGTGTACTCGCCCTCGACCGGCGCGATGCGGCTGTCGATCGCGCACAGATCCTTGTCCTTCAGGTCGACGACGTCGACCGGGATTTTGTCGTGCCACAGGCCCATGTCGGTGAACGGCGCCTTGCGATCGGTGATCTCGTAGGCGGTGGTGACGTGGATCACCGGCAGGCCGTTGGCGCGAAACGCAGCCAGGAGCTTCTGCATTGCCGGAATGATCTCGTTGTCCATCTTCTCCTGGTCACAGGTGAAGGGATTACCCGGGCGGGTCCATGCGTTGGCGAGGTCGACCGAAACCAGAGCCGGGCGCTTGCCGAAGCCGACGCGGCGCTGGAAGCCGCGCTGCTGGTAAAGCGCGGTGGCCGCATCGAAAGCCTGCTGCAGCAGGCGATCCAGTTCTTTCACATCGAAATCTTGCATTTTGACGCTCCGTCTTGGGGGACATGCGATGCTGTCTTCTCAGCACCTTCTGTCCCCACAGTGCTGGGGGACGAAGCAAAAATGAAATGGTCATTCGGCAACGATTGATGCATACGATGCATCAGGAGAAACGGGCCGCGCCATGCAGAACATTCCGGGCATCGAACTTGTCAGTTCCTTCCTCGTCGTCGCCGAGGAGCTGAACTTCCGCCGCAGCGCCGAGCGGCTGAACCTCGACCAGTCGGCACTGAGCCGCCGCATCCAGAAGCTCGAGCATTTTCTCGGCTTCAAGCTTCTTGAAAGAAACACCCGAGAGGTAGCGCTGACGCCCGCCGGTCAGTCCTTCTACCGCGACAATGCCACCATGGCTGGCTCCTACCGCGAGGCCGTGCGCGTCGCGCGCCGCGTCGCTGCCGGGCATCGCGAGGATCTGCGCATCGGCTACATGACCTTCGCCGCCCCACGTCTAATGCCGCAGGCGCTCGCGAAATATCACGCCCGCTATCCCTATGTGCGGCTATCCACCACCTACATGCGTACCCAGGCGCAGCGTCTGGCTCTGGCCAAGAACGAGCTCGACGTCGGCTTCATGATCGATCGCTTCGACCACAGCGATTTCCAAAGCGTCACCCTGTCCGACGAGCCCCTTTATGCGGTCCTGCCACGAGGTCACGCACTGGCAGAGAAGGCGACGATCCTGCCGCAGGATCTGGCGGATGAGTCGCTTGTCTTGGGCGAAATGCAGGAATGGGATGAATATCGCTGGCGGCTCGAGGGCCTGTTCAGCGCCGAGGGACTGGCGCTGCAGCCGAAATTTGAGGCGACACACACGCTCGCCATCGGCGGCATGGTCGCTGCGGGGCTCGGTTACACGATCTTCCCAGAGAGCCTGACCGGCTTTCTCGGCAGCGACGTCGTCACCCGCCCCATCGACCACCCGAAATTCCGTTCCCCCATCGCACTCGTCTGGCGCACAAGCAACTCGGCACCGGAGCTTGCCGATTTCATACAAGTTGTGACGGGGGAGCAGGGCTAACTCCTGTCCGTCCCTGGCGTCTATTCCGCAGGACTCAGTTGCGCGATCGTTAAGTGAGGCATGGGACGGAGTCTGACCGCCCGAAGAGACACCCGTAAGGGAGAAACGACCTCGCTGGCGAGTTTCCCCCGCCACGGCTGTGCTCAACCGCAGCGGGAGTATTTGGAGCGGACCCCTACTGCGCGGGCGTCACCCTCGACGCGTGCAGCAGATTGACGTAGTCGTCATTGTTCAGATCGATCGTGCCGGGGGTCTGCATGCTCCACGTCACGTTCACCCTCTGACCGATCCGGATCCAGGACAAGTCCTGATCCTGTGGCAGCTGATAGACATCCCCGCCCCAGATCCAGAACTCATTGCCGTTTACCGCGAGAACATAGCCCGTACTGGTGAACGCGGACGCCTCAGATGCGGAAAACATCAGCGCGGCAGTCAGGGCCGACAGAAGAATGCGCTTCATCCTTTTCTCTCCTGTATCGGGATGCGGGCGCGCTCGAACTGCCGCGCTTAACCGACGCGGCAGTCGCACATCGCTATTGAATATCATATATCTAGCGCAGCTCAGAACTGCGCGACACCGTCTAGATAGGTAGCCGAATTCAAGAATATCAGTTTATTATTGTTTATTGTTGTAAACCACGTGAGAGATCGCGTGTAGTCCCTCACAAGGTTGAAGGCTTGTGTTCTTGAATACGCGGGCGCGGGCGCAGCCCCCCCCGCCGGGATCGTGCAACACACGTCCCTGTCCGTCCATTGCAAGGCGCAAACTTGGTTATATTGCTTCACCTCAAACAGGAACGGCTCCAGCCGCAAAGGCCGGAGCCGTTAATTCCCAAACAGGAGATTGCCTGCCCGTCTTCAGGTCAGGAATGGGTGATCTTGGTGCCCAGGACGTTGAGGCATTCGCGCATGAAGGCCGCGAGGCCGGTCCAGCCCTTGGCGGACACCATGTTGCCGTCGACATAAGCCTCAGTCGGCTTGACGTCGATGTAGATGCCACCGACGGCGGTGACTTCCGGCTCGCAGGCGCCGAGACCGGCCACCTTGCGGCCCTTCAGCACGCCTGGAACCGCCATCAGGATCTGGACACCGTGGCAGATCGTGAAGATCGGCTTTCCCGTCTCGTGGAAGTGGCGAACGATGTCCTGGATGCGCTTGTCGGTACGGATGTATTCCGGCCCGCGGCCGCCGGCGCAGTAGACCGCGTCATACTCCTCGACCCGGATTTCCGAGAAGGTCTTGTTGATGTCGGCATAGTGGCCGAGCTTCTCGGTGTAGGTCTGGTCGCCCTCAAAGTCGTGCAGCGAGGTCTTGATGCGATCGCCCGCCTTCTTGTCGGGGCAGACGACGTGAACGGTATGGCCCACCGCTTCCATGCCCTGCTGGAAGACGTAGATCTCGTATTCTTCAGTAAATTCGCCGGTGAGCATCAGGATCTTCTTGCCGCTCATATCGGTCTCCTCAAACGTGGTCTGGAAAAAGGGCGCCCGCCTGGTGCGGGCGCCGCTCGCTGGATCAGAACGGGGAATCCGGGAAGTAGAACTGGTCTGCGTTCTCCGGCGTGATCAGCGGTGCATCGAGCTTGAACGAGCCGCGCATCGGAGCCTGGCCGGCGAACTGCCCGGCGGTCATGTAGATCGCCGACTTGATCATGGATGGCGGATACGGCGTCGAGATCGGCGTGCGCTCGTTCTTCTCCTTCACCATCTCGATGACCTGCTTCATGCCGTTGCCACCAAGCGCGTACTTGATATCCTTGCGGCCAGCCTGGTCGACGGCTTCGATCACGCCGAGCAGCATGTCGTCGTCATTCGCCCAGACAGCATCGATCTTCGGGTACTTGGCGAGGTAGTCCTGCATCAGGGTGAAGGCCTCGTCCTGGTTCCAGTTCGCATACTGGATGTCGAGGATCTTGATCTTGGTTTCGGCGATCACGTCCGAGAAGCCCTGGATGCGCTCGTCGTCGATGACGGTCGGAATGCCGCGCAGGACGACGATCTCGCCCTCGTTGCCGAGCTTGTCGGCGAGCCAGCGGGCAGTATTCGCGCCGACCGCAATGTTGTCGCCTGCAACGTAGAGATCCTGAACCGAAGGATCGGTCAGGCCGCGATCAACGACGGTGATGAAGGTGCCCTTGGCCTTTACCTGCTCGACGGGGCCGGTGAGCTCCTCGGAGGTGAATGGCAGGATCACAAGCGCGTCGAGCTTGCGGGTCGCAGACAGGTCCTCAAGCGAAGAGACCTGAGCAGTCGCGGATGATGCGGTCGAAACGACCACGTCGATGTTCGGGAAGGCCGCTTCGATTTCCTTCTCGGCCTGCTCGGCATGGTAGACGACGCCGCCGGTCCAGCCGTGGGTAGCCGCCGGAATGGAAACGGCGATGGTCACGTCGCGCTCCTGTGCAACCGCCGCGCCGAGTGGCAGTGCCAGACTGAGGGCAACGGCCGACGCGAGCATCCGCGCCTTCTGTGTAAGCATGCTCATGTTTCTCCTCCACATTGTAGTTCCGCTGTCATCAGCGATTGCTTGTGAAGCGGTGCGCGAGCATCGCAATTATGATAATTGCGCCCTGCACCGCGGCAACGAGGTACTCGGAGACCATGTCCGACAGGACCATGACGTTCGCGATGACCTCGAGTATGAGGGCCCCCGCCACGGAGCCCCATATGCGACCCTTGCCTCCTCTAAGCAGGGTGCCACCGATCACCACGGCAGTGATGACCTGAAGTTCCCACAACTGGCCGGTCGTGGGCGTTGCAGCGCCAAGGCGCGGCACGTAGCAGATTGCGGCCACGGCAACGCAGAGGCCCTGAATGACGTACGCGATCGTGCGCACCCGGCCGACATTGACGCCCGAGAAGCGCGCGACTTCGGAGTTCGAACCCGACGAGACCAATCGGCGGCCATACTTCGTCCGGTAAAGGATGAAGGCACCCAGCAGCACGACGACCAGCGTGATCAGCACAGGGTACGGAATACCAAGGAAGTTGCCGAAGTAGACCGGGCGGTAGGCTTCGCGCAGGCTGCGGTCGATCGGCAGCGAACCACCATCCGTCATGAAGGTGATGAAGGCGCGGAAAATGCCCATCGTGCCCAAGGTGACGATGAAAGGCTCGATCCGGCCGACGGTTATGATGAGACCGTTGAACAGCCCGCACAGCGCGCCGACACATATCGCAACGCCCGCCCCCATCACGATCGCCCAGCCGCCATAGGCGGGGGCAAGGCCATTCATCACCATGATCATGATGCCCGTGACAAACGCCATCATCGAGCCGACCGACAGGTCGAGGCCGCCCGACGAGATCACGAATGTGGCGCCCACCGCGATGATCGCAATGAAGGCAGAGCGCGTGATCACGTTGATCAGGTTCGCGCTTGAGGTGAAGTTCGAATTGATCAGCGCGCCGAGGAGAACGATCACCGCAAGAGCGATGAACGGAGCAAAGTCCGCCCAGCGAATGCGGTTTCCTTCGTCAGCGGTCGCGACTGATGCGGTCGCTGTTGTCATAGGCTTCCTCCCCCGCCGTCCCGCGTATGCCGGACGTGGCGGCATAGATGACGGTCTTTTCATTGATCTCGTCGCCGGTCAGTTCCGCGACGACCCTCCCGTTGCGCATGACGAGCACGCGGTCTGCGAGACCGACCAGCTCCTGCATTTCCGACGAAATGACGATGCAGGCCTTCCCCTCCCGCACCATCTTGTCGATGAAGTCGTAGATCTGGCTCTTGTTGCCGATGTCGATGCCACGTGTCGGCTCGTCAATGATCACAACCGACGGATTGGTCATCATCACCTTGGCAAGCAACAGCTTCTGCTGGTTGCCGCCGGACAGCTGGCCCGCGGTCAGCGTCAGCGAGCGCACGCGTATGTCGTATTCGGACACCGCCTGCTTGAGCGCGGACATCTCAGCGCGTCGATTGAGCACCGTGCTCGGGTTGACGCTGTCGAGCGCCTGAAGCGTCAGGTTCGGGCCAAGTTCCTCGTCAAGCAGCAGCCCTTTGCCCTTGCGATCTTCGGTCAGATAGACGAGCCCCGCGTCCATCAGCGAGCGAACCGATCGCTCAGCAATGTCCTTGCCGTTGACCCGCACCCTTGCGGCGGTCGACGGCCGAAGCCCTATCAGGCCTTCAATAAGTTCGGTGCGGCCTGAGCCGATCATGCCGCCGATGCCGAGAACCTCTCCGGGGCGAACCGAGAACGATGCTTTCCAGGCGCCATGCTCGACTTCAAGGTCGGAGACTTCCAGAATGGGCGCGGCCGTGGTCGCTTCGCGCTTGTGCGGATAGAGCATGTCGAGCTCGCGGCCGACCATCAGCTCCGCCATCTGGCGCTGGCTGAGGTTTTCGGCCGGCCAGGTGCCGATCATGCGCCCATCGCGGAGCACAGTAATTCGGTCGGCCAGCGCTTCCACCTCTTCGAGGCGATGGGAAATGTAGAGGACGGCGACGCCATGCGCACGCAGGCTGCGGACGATATCGAGCAGCGCATCTACCTCGTCATTGGCGAGGACTGCAGTCGGTTCGTCAAGAATAACAACCTTGTGCTCGTTGAGGAGCGCGCGGGCGATCTGGACGAGCTGGCGCTGCGCGAGCGGCAGGTCGCCGACCCGGTCGTTCGGACGGGCTACGGAGCCGACGCGCGCCAGCAACTCGGCGGTACGCCGGTTCATGGCGCGGTCATCCACCATCCAGCCGCGCGTCAATTCGCGACCAAGATAAAGATTCTGCGCAACAGTAAGGTCGGGTGCGAGCAGGATCTCCTGGTGCACGAGGACGATCCCGGCAGCCTCGGCCTCTACGGCGTCAGTGAACTGAACCGGATTGCCTTCGATGAACATACGCCCGGTCGTTGGCTGCACGTGCCCCGACAGGAGCTTCATCAGCGTCGACTTGCCGGCGCCGTTCTCGCCGATGATCGCGTGAACCTCCCCGGCCATGATGTCGAGGGTGACGTCCGACAAGACGGTAATCGGCCCATAGGCCTTGCCCAGCCCCTCGGCCCGCATGGCAACCTGCTGCGGCGGCGGGTTGCGTTCTATGTCGACCAGCGCGCTCATTCGAAAGCCGAGAGCAGGCGGTCGCGCGACCGCTCGATGTGGACGTACATGGCCTGATAGGCCGTTTGCGGGTCGCGGTTGCGGAACGCTTCGAGCAGCGCGTCGTGCTCCTCGAGCGCTTCCTGAGTCACCCGCGTATGAAACATCAACCGGAAGATGTGCAGGTGCACATGCTGGTTGAACAGGGTCGAGCGGATAATCTCGTTGCCCGATATCCGCATGATGTCGTCGTGGAACTTGGCATCGGCCCGCGCAAAGCGGGAGTAGCGTGTATTGCGATCAACCGGCGGCTCGCCGCTGCCCATGTCGGCCGCGCCCGTTTCGAGTTCGCGCAGTGCCTCCGGTGTCATGTTGATAGCCGCAAGCCGAGCCCCTTCGGGCTCGAGAAGAAGACGGAACGCGTAGAGATCCTCGAACTGCTTACGCGTCCACTGCGGCGCGGCGCTGTAACCAATGAGGTGCTCCTTGCGAACGAGCCCCTCACGCTCAAGTCGGCTCAGGGCCTCGCGGACGGGCGTCTGCGACACGCCGAGATCACGTGCGAGCACATCGATCGGGATACGCGCTCCAGGCGCGATCTCCAGCGACATGAGGCGGTGGTAGATAATGTCATAGACGCCATCAACGACACTGCCGGGCCTGCTGATGCCCTGTCGCGCGTCCCTTTCCGCTACTGCCACTTCTGCCTCCGAAGTCACCATGCAGAAATATGTTGCATCAGGGGTATCCTATGTCAAATAGAATATCGTATACGATTTCATATACGATTTTCGGGCGTGCCTTGGCGGTCCGTAAGAACAAGAAGTCCGCTTTGCGCTCCGCAGGATGGCGCTTGGCGGTGCAGGGAGGAGAGAGGGAATGAATCTGTTTGGCACGATAAGGGCGCCACGCGAACTGGTATTCGGCAGCGGCCAGCGGCACGCTCTGGGTCGCATCGCCAGCTCCATGGGAAAGCGCGCGCTGGTCGTGACCGACGCACGCCTTGCCGTCGACGCACAGTTTCTGGCGATGGTCGATGATCTGCGGAAGTCTGGCGTCGAGGTACGTGTTGACAGCTCCACCCTGCCCGACGTTCCGGTCCACTCCGCAAGCGAAAGCGCGGATGCCGCGCGCGACTTTGCCCCCGAAATCGTCATTGGGGTCGGTGGCGGATCGTGTCTCGACATGGCGAAGTGCGTTGCCATTCTCCTGACCCATGGGGGTAAGCCGCAGGATTACTACGGCGAGCACAATGTGCCGGGCCCAGTCCTGCCCATCATCGCCCTGCCGACCACAGCCGGGACCGGCTCGGAGGTAACGCCGGTGGCCGTCCTGTCCGACGCCGAACGCATGCTGAAGGTCGGCGTCTCCAGCCCCCACATTATCCCTACGGTGTCGATCTGCGACCCGGACCTTACCCTCTCCTGCCCCCCCGGACTGACCGCCATCGCCGGCGCCGATGCGATGACCCACGCGATCGAGGCTTACACGGCAATCCGCCGCGACGCCGTACCTGGCATTGCGCGTGACCGGGTCTTTGTCGGCAAGAACGACTTTTCTGATCACCTTGCTTTGCGGGCAATCGTCCTGCTGTGGGAAGGCCTCGAATCAGCCTGCAAAGATGGCTCGAACGCGGCCGCCCGCGAGAAGGTGATGATGGGCGCAACGCTTGCGGGCCTTGCCTTCGGCGTTGCCGGAACGGCAGCCGCCCATGCCATTCAGTATCCCGTCGGGGCCCTCACCCACACCGCGCACGGCTCGGGGGTCGCTTGCCTGATGCCCTACGTGATGCGCTGGAACCGGCCGTCGATCGAGACGGAACTCACCGAAATCGCACAGGCGATCGGACTTTCGACCGATGAGCTGATCCCCGCGATCGCCGGCCTGTTTGGCCGGATCGGCATTCCACCGACGCTCCGTGACCTCGGGCTCGCCGAGGATCGTCTCGACTGGACCGCCGAACAAAGCTGCGGCATCGCCCGCCTCATCCAGAACAATCCCCGCCCCCTCCCCCTGCCCGACATGCGCAGGCTGCTTGAAGCCGCCTACACCGGCGACGCCAGCCTGATCGACTGACACCGGAAGGAAGCCAGATGAACATTGAACGCAGCATTCCCAACTTTGCCGATCCCTTGCTTCACGCCCGCGGTCTCTATATCGGCGGGCAATGGGAGGCCGGTGGCGGCATTCCAGTTTTCGATCCATCGACGGGCAGGACGCTTGCCGAGGTACCGGACGCTAATGTCTCGGACGCTATGCGCGCCGTCGAGGCAGCCGAGAAAGCGGCCGCGGGATGGCGTGCGACATCAGCCCGGCAGCGCGCGGAAATCCTGCGCCGCTGGTTCGAACTGATGACCCGCCACGCCGAGGAACTGGCGCATTTGATCTCGCTCGAGAACGGCAAGGCCCTGCCTGATGCACGTGGTGAAGTAGCCTATGCGGCAGAATTCTTCCGCTGGTACAGCGAGGAGGCCGCGCGCATCCCCGGCGAGCATCGTCATACGCCATCCGGCTCGCACAACATCCTCGTCGACCACGAACCGATTGGTATTTCCCTGCTGATCACGCCTTGGAATTTCCCTGCGGCGATGGCGACACGCAAGATCGGCCCCGCACTCGCGGCCGGCTGCACCGTCATCCTGAAGCCGGCTTCCGAGACACCGCTGACAGCCTATGCGATGGCCCGGCTCGGAGAAGAGGCAGGCGTGCCTGCCGGTGTCGTCAATGTCATCACCACGACCAATCCCGGCGCGGTGACAAGCGCGATGCTCGCGGATCACCGTGTGCGCAAGCTCTCCTTCACTGGCTCGACTGGCGTCGGCCGCATCCTGCTTGCGGAAGCCGCGAAGTCGGTCGTCAGCTGCTCGATGGAACTGGGCGGCAATGCGCCGTTCATTGTCTTCGATGACGCCGACCTCGACGCAGTGCTCGATGGCGCGATGGTCGCAAAGATGCGCAATGCAGGCGAGGCCTGCACCGCCGCCAATCGCTTTTATGTGCAATCCGGCATCCATGACGCCTTCGTCGCCGGGCTGACGGAACGCATGGCGGCGCTCAAGGTCGGACCCGGAACTGATCCCGGCACCCAGTGCGGCCCGATGATCACGAAGAAGGCCGTCGAGAAGATCGATCGCCTCGTCTCGGAAGCTGTCAGCCGCGGGGCGCGTGTGCACACAGGAGGTGCGCCGCTCCCGGGCAGCGGCTTCTACTACCCGCCTACTGTGCTCGACAACGTCCCGGTGGACGCTTCGATGGCAAGCGAGGAGATCTTTGGTCCGGTGGCACCAGTCTACAGGTTCGAAACCGAGGACGAAGCGGTCCGCCTTGCCAACGACACGGAGTACGGCCTGGCCGCCTACATCTACTCCCGGGACCTCAAGCACGCGATGCGGGTCGGCAAGCGCATCGAGACCGGCATGCTTGGGATCAATCGCGGCCTGATGTCGGATCCTGCTGCCCCCTTCGGCGGTGTCAAGCAGAGCGGCCTGGGCCGCGAGGGTGGCGTCACCGGCATCCTCGAATTCATGGAGGCAAAGTATTACGCCGTGGAGTTCTAGCGGCTAGATTGCCGGACCAAGGACCAACGCGAGGGACACATGAAGGGCCAGGATCCATATCTTATCCGCGACTTCGTCGAGGACTTTGACTCGATTTCTGAGGAATTCGCGAGACGTAGCCGCGCGCTCTCCGAGCGGGTGAGGATGCGGACGGACGTGCCTTATGGCGAGCGGCCGCGCGAAACGCTGGACCTTCTGTTTCCCGACAACGTCGCCGAGGGCGCGCCGCTGCATGTGTTCGTGCACGGCGGCTACTGGCGATCGGGCGAGAAGGAACTGTACCGGCTCGTCGCGGAAACGCCGCTCTCGGCGGGCGCGGTCACGGCGATGGTTGAGTACGATCTGATGCCGGGCCAGCGTCTCGCCACCCTCGTCGCGCAAGTCCGCCGCGCGCTGATCTGGCTGCAGGAGAACGCAGCTTCCTTCGGCGCTGATCCCAACCGCATTAGCGTGAGCGGCCATTCGGCAGGAGCGCACCTGTCGTCATACCTCGCTGCCATTGGCACCGGCGAAACACAGCCAAAGCTGCCGCAGATTAAGGCGATGCTGCTCCTGAGCGGCATCTATGACCTCAAGGACATTCCCGACAGTTTCCTCAGGAACGAAGCCGCGATGACGCATGAAGAGGCGGCGTTGTGGTCGCCGCTTTCCTCGACCCAACTGCCAGGCCCGCATCGCATCATCGCCTTTGGTGGTGATGAGACCCCGCCGTTCCTCGAGCAGGCTGCGGCACTTGAGGAAAAACTGCGCGCCTCCGGCCAGAGCACGGAACTGCTCAACGTGTCGTCGAGGAACCACATGAACGTTGTTCTCGACCTGGCTGATCCTGCGAGCCGACTGGGCAAAGCCCTGATCGAGTGCATCCGCAGGAGCTAGCGGCGGGTGAAGCCCCCCGCCCCGCCGCTAGTCTGTCCATCGTCTCGGCTTGGGTTCATTCCGGAACCCGAGCCGCCTCTTCCCTCTCCCTTGGCCTGATCCAGGACCAGATTATCGCGACCCAGATCAGGCAGAACAGCACGAAGATCCCAAACGCCACCGGGCGATTGACGAAGTCCAGCAGGTTGCCCTGCGACTTGATCAGGGTCGAGATGAGGTTCTTTTCCAGGATTGGTCCAATCACGATGCCGAGCACGCATGGGGCGATCGGAATTCCGTTCTCCTCCATCAGGTATCCGACGATGCCGAAGACCAGCATGATCGTCACGCCATAAACCGCGTTGTTCGAGGCGAATGCGCCGACGATGCAGAAGATCAGGATCAGCGGCATCAGCACCTGCTTGGGCACCCGCAGGATGTTTTTCGACAGCTTGATGAGCCCCCAGCCGAGCGGAACCATGATCAGGTTCGCCAGGATGAAGATCAGGAAGACCGCGTATATGGTCTGCGGGTTGAACATGAACAGGGTCGGGCCCGGATTCATGCCCTTCACATAAAGCACACCGATCACGATCGCCGTTATCGTGTCGCCGGGGATACCAAAGACCAGTGCGGGTACCCACGCACTGGAAAGCGACGCATTGTTTGCCGCCGCAGCTTCAATTACGCCTTCGACGTGCCCTTCTCCGTACTTTTCCGGCGATTTCGAGAAGCGCCTGCTGACTGCGTAGCTGACATAGGCAGCAACGTCAGCGCCAGCTCCCGGCAGGATGCCAATCGCCGTGCCGGTGACATTCCCGCGCAGCGACTGCGCCCAGTAGTTCTTCAGCATCCATCCCCAATCGCGGAAGATGTTGCCGACGGCCCTCGGGGCGCCTTCTGTTGCCCCCGTACCGGCCATGACTGTGCGCAGCACTTCCGAGATCGCGAAGATGCCGATCATCACCGGAATGAAGTCGATGCCGGCCAGCATCTCGGTGGAGCCAAACGTCAGTCGCGGAATCCCGGCCGGATTGTTGAGGCCTACTGAAGCTACAGTTAGGCCAATGAAGAGGCTGAGCAGCCCCCGCGCTGGGTTCGATGCGCCCATAAACACCGCACAAGTGAGGCCGAGCAGCGCGATCCAGAAATATTCTGGCGACGAGAACTTGATCGCGAACTCGGCAAGGCTCGGCGCGGCAAAAATGAGCACGAGGGTACCGAATAGCCCCCCAAGCGCGGAAAAAAGCACGCAAGCCCCGAGCCCAAGCTCCGCCTTCCCCTTTTGGGTCAGACGGTATGTGTCTTCCACGTAAGCGGCCGATGCGGGCGTTCCCGGAATTCGCAGCAGCGCACCGGGGATGTCGCCGGCAAAGATTGCCATGGCAGAGCACGCCACCATTGCGCCGACCGCTGCCACCGGTTCCATAAAGAAAGTGAGCGGCACAAGCATCGCAGTAGCCATCGTGGCGGTCAGGCCGGGAATGGCACCAACGAAGAGTCCGAAGATGGAGGCGAGCAAAATGGAAAAAATCACATCCCAGGTCGTCACGAGTCCGAAAGCTTGAGCGATTGCATCCATTTCCGCCTCCTACCAGGGCAACCGGGGCATGATGCCCGATGGCAGAGGGACCAGAAGCAGGGTCCGGAAAATGAAGTCGCAGGCAAGGCTGGCGAATATCGCGAGCACGACCGCCTTCAGGAGCGAGACTCTGAGGATCAGGAACATGCACAACGTGATCAGGAACGCTGTTGGAATGAAGCCGAGACGCTTCGAAAACAGAATGTAGAAGACAATCAAGAGGATCGTCGCGAGAGCTGCAGCAAGCGCGCGCGGGTTTCGCAAGTTCTCGGAAAGAAAGACAGGCGGCTCCTTGCCGCTTCGCCATCCCACGTAGATGAGCCGTGCGGAGCACCCGATCATCCCAAGGGCGATCATGAAAGGAAAGGTCGAGGCTCCATAGTTCTGCCCCGGGATCGACGGGAGCTCGTACGAATACCAGCCTAGCGCAATGCCAGCCACGAGGAAGATGGCTCCCAGCATGCTGTCGCTAAAACGCATCCGCAGCACCTCGGTAAGAGTTCATGCAAGGTGAGCGCAGGCCCGCTGCAGCAGCGGGCCTGCATTGAGGCGGCAAATCACTTCGCGAGGCCAATGGCCTTCATCGTCTCGCCGAAATTGACGTCGTTGGTCGCCATGAATTTCCCGAACTCTTCGCCGGGAAGGAAGCGAGCTCCGAAGCCCTGCTTGCTCATGAAGCCCTGGAAGTCTTCGCTGTTGTAGACGGCCTCCAAAGCACTGACGAGGCGATCGCGCACATCATCCGGCAGCCCCTTCGGAGCCACTATCCCGCGCCACGCGCCGAACTCCCAGTCAGAACCGGTCTCTTCTTTCAGTGTCGGAACGTCAGGAAACAGCTTGGAGCGCTCACTGCTCATGTACGCCAGCGACTTGACGCGCCCCGCCTCGATCAGCGCGCGCGCCTCGACGAGCGATGACGGCACGATGTCGACGCCGCCGGCCAGCAACTCCTGCAGACCGCTCGCGGCACCGTCGCTGGGGACCCAGGTGACCTTGGAGGCATCCGTTCCCGCAGCGTTCAGCATGCCGGCGATGGCGACATGCCAGCTCGATCCCTGCCCGCTGCCGGTCGCCTTGAACGTCCCGGCCGGGGAATCATTGATCGCATTGAGCAGGTCGCCCACCGTCTTGTATTCGGAATCCGCCGACACCTGGACGCCCGCCGGATCCGTGTTCATCAGGGCAAGCGGCGTGTAGACATTGTAGTCGAGCTCGGTGAGCCCCAGCCAGTGCATCAGGTTGACCTCGGTGGTCGCAAGGCCAAGTGTGTAGCCGTCGGGATCTGCCTCGGCCATGGCGGCGTGACCGACCACGCCCGAACCACCCGTGCGGTTGACTACATTGACCGGCTGACCTAGTTCCTTCTCGAGGCCCACCGCAATGAGGCGCGCAACCGCGTCCGTGCCGCCGCCTGCACCCCATGCCACATAGAGAGTGATCGGCCGTTCCGGATAATCGGCTAGCGCCGGCACAGCCGTCCCCGCCAGGGCAACCGAAACAAGAATGCTCTTTATCAGCTTCATATGCTCTCCTCCCAATTGACTGTGTTCAACAGCTCCCGCGTTCCCCCCGGCGCCCTCCCAGTCCGGAGCCGCGCGCTTCCTCTTCCTCAGAAGCCTCCAGAAACCGTGATCGTCGTGCCCGTGATGAAGGCGGCTCCCGGGGAAGCCAGCCAGACCACGGCGCGCGCAATATCCTCGGGCTCGGCAATGCGGCCCATCGGCGTCAGAGCTGCGATCTTGCCAGGCCGCTCCGGGTTTCCTTCGGTCCGGTGAATCCTCGTGTTCGTCGTGCCCACACGTATAGCGTTGACCCTGATGCCTTCGGGGGCAAGTTCCTTGCCGCTTCCGGCGGTCAGCGTCTCGAGCGCCCCCTTCGAGGCGGCGTAGTGGATGTACTCGTTCGGGCTGCCGAGCGCCGCCGCGATGGACGAGATGTTGATGATCGCTCCACCGCTGCCGCCCTTCCTGGTCGACATCCGCGCCGCCGCCTGCTGCGTGCAGTAGAATGCTCCGAAGGTGTTGACAGCGAAGGTCGCCATCAGCCGCTCCGGCGTCAGCTCCTCAAGGCGCGAAGCTTGGCCGATGATGCCGGCGTTGTTAACGAGGCACGTGACAGGCCCCAGCGCAGCGTCGCAATACTCGAACAGTCTCGACACCTCGCCATGGTCGCCGACATCCGCGGCAACAGCGACGGCCCTCACACCTGCCGCCTCGCAGTCAGCGACGCCGCCGCATCATGATCTGCCCGGTAGTTGACGCAGATGTCGTAGCCCTCGGCAGCGAGCATTCTTGCGGTCGCAGCGCCAATCCCATGACCGGCTCCGGTTACGAGTGCCACGCCCCGCTTCATCGACGTCGCTCCAAGGTCAACACCTTTTGCCACCTCCTCACATCACGCTTTCCAGGATCGATGCGTAGTCGCCGTGAGTCAGCTGCTTCGGATTGGTCTGATGGCTGTGATCCGCCAGCGCCCGCTCGCAGGTCCAGTCGAACACCTCACGCGTCACCCCGAGCGTGGACAGCTTCGCCGGTATCCCGAGGTTCACGTTGAGGGCATCGAGCGCGTCAGCAAGACCGCCAGCTTCCAGCCCCACCTCTCGTTCGAGCCGCGCGATCTTGTCCGCGGCAACCGGATCGTCCCGGTTTACCCGCACGACCGGCGGCATCAGGATCGCGTTGAGGGTCCCGTGGTGGAGCTTCAGTTCCTTGAGGCCCCCGAGCGCATGGCTGAGCGCATGGACCGCGCCGAGGCCCTTCTGGAAGGTAAGGCCGCCCTGTAGCGCGCCCATCATCATTTCCGTGCGTGCGTCAATGTCGGACCCGTCGGCGAACGCCTTCGGCAAGGCTTGCCAGATGCGCCTGAATCCATCGACCGCGATTGCATCGGCTGGAGGATTGAAGCGGGGCGAAAGATAAGTCTCAATGCAATGCGACAGCGCGTCGAGGCCCGTCGCGGCCGTCAAGAACGGCGGAAGCCCGAGAGTTAGTTCCGGGTCGCAAATGGCGCGGCGGGGAATGAGATACCCGCTGATGAAACCGAGCTTGCGTCCATCGTCGAGCGTGATCAGCGCCGCGCGTCCGACTTCCGAGCCGGTTCCTGCCGTCGTCGGCACGGCGATGACCGGCGCAACGGCGCTGGTAATCTTCGGAATGCCGCCGAGGATGGCAGCATATTGCTCCAGGTCACCCTCATGGGTGGCGAGCAGAGCAACGCCCTTGGCAAGATCAATCGGCGATCCGCCGCCGATCGCGACGATCCCGTCGCACCCGTTGTCGCGGTAGACGGACAAGGCCGCTTTGACTGCGGACTCTGTTGGATTGGTAGGAACGTCCAGAAAGCGCGGCGCCGTAGCAACGGGACCGAGGGACGGATGGTCAAGGATGCCGGTCGCCTTGATGCCGTTGTCGCTGACCACCAGCGGACGGGTGATCCCGAGTTCCTGCATGGAGGCCGCAAGAGACGCGAGCGCGCCGGGGCCGAAGTTGATGCTGGTCAGGTAGTTGATGAGGTGCATTTGCTCTCCGTCACGCCGAATTCCCGGGCTACAGAATGCAGAAATCGTGGTCTCCGCGGCGCTTGTCGCGGGGTCGAGGTTCTTTGACAGTCACGATGAGGAAGCCGGCGCTTAAGCCCAAGACTCCCGTAGCTCCACCCCCGTCACGAACTCCTCCCTCGAGTCACTCAACTTCTGCTGTCACGAACGTCCATAATATGGACGAATTGCCCAAGGATCGTTGCCGAGGTTGGATGTCTTGTCAACCTCAGATGCGTGCCAGCCAGAAGTTACTTCAGGTTGACTCATCCGGCGGCGAAATGCCAATCAGTATGTGGAATAGTTGACCATATGATGGACGTGGCGCTCCCCGTGCTTCGGGTCACACCGGCGCCAGCTTACGGAGGTTTCGAATGTCCTACACGCCGCACGGAAAGCACCTCATTGCGGGCTCCTGGCGACAGGGAACGCGCACCTTCCAGTCATCGCCGGCAACCGGCAGCCCGCATCCGTTCAGCGTGGGCACCGTGGCCGATGTCGATGACGCCTGCCGCGCGGCCGAAGAGGCGTTTGCGAGCTACGGCTATCTTCCGGCCAGCGCTCGCGCAGAGTTCCTCAACGCGATCGCAGACGAGATCGAGGCACGCGCAGACGCCATCACCGAGATCGGCACGCAGGAAACCGGGCTTCCCGAAGGCCGCCTCGTCGGCGAACGCGGTCGCACAGTCGGTCAGCTCCGGCTGTTCGCTCAGCATATCCTCGCGGGACAGTACCTCGACCGCCGCGTTGACCCCGCCCTTCCCGACCGCCGTCCCGCACCGCGGCCAGAACTGCGCATGATGCAGCGCCCGATCGGCCCGGTGGCCGTTTTCGGCGCGTCCAACTTTCCGCTCGCATTCTCGACCGCTGGCGGCGATACGGCGGCCGCGCTGGCTGCCGGCTGCCCGGTCGTCGTCAAGGGTCACTCCGCGCATCCGGGAACCGGCGAAATCGTTGCCGAAGCGATCGATGCCGCTAGGCAGCGGCTGGGCCTTCATCCCGGTGTATTCTCCCTGGTTCAGGGCGGCAATCGCGAGGTGGGTAGCGCGCTGGTGCAGCACCCGTTGATCAAGGCTGTCGGCTTTACAGGCTCGCTTCGCGGCGGCCGCGCCCTGTTCGATCTCTGCGCCGCCCGGCCCGAACCAATCCCCTTCTTCGGAGAGCTCGGCTCGATCAATCCGATGTTCATGCTCCCGACGGCGGTCGCTGCGCGTGGCGCGGAAATCGGCACCGGCTGGGCGGAGTCGCTCGTCCTCGGCGCCGGCCAGTTCTGTACCAATCCGGGCGTCGCATTCGCCATTGACGGCGATGGGCTGGATGCGCTTCTCCAGGCCGCCGTCGCCAAGCTGCAGGCGACCCAGTCGCAGACGATGCTGACCGACGACATCGCGTCAGCATTTGCCAAGGGTGCCGCGGCAGCGACCGAGACTCCCGGAGCGGAAATTCTTGTCCGCGCAGAGTGCAGCGGCCGTTCCGCTGCCCCCGTGCTGCTGAAGGTTTCGGCCGAGACGTGGCGGGCAAATCCGGACCTCGCCCACGAGGTTTTTGGGCCGTTTGGCATCATCGTGACCGTACGTGACGCCGACGAGATGCTGGAACTCGCCAGCGCATTCGAAGGCCAGCTTACCGCGACGCTCCACATGGACGCGGGTGACGTCGCCCTTGCGGGACGCCTCCTTCCCGTTCTCGAGCGGAAGGCGGGACGCGTGATCGCCAATGGGTTCCCCACCGGCGTGGAAGTCTGCGATGCCATGGTCCACGGCGGTCCCTACCCCGCTTCGACGAATTTCGGCGCGACCTCGGTGGGCACGCTGTCGATCAGGCGCTTCCTGCGCCCGGTCTGCTACCAGAACCTTCCGGCGGAGCTCGTTGACCTCATCGTGTCCCGAGCCTAAGGGGGAGACTTCTGCTCTCGTAAAAGGTTCGCCGCAATGACGAAGCGCTTGGCTGCGCAAGGGGAAAAGTCTGCCGCCGCCCAGGTTCAGGGGACGGCGGCATTCACGAAGTTCATGACGGTGCTGCAGGCGATTGCCGACAACCCCGGCGAACTCGACATCGGCAAGCTGACAAGGCTCGTGCAGTTTCCCCGGGCAACCACCTATCGCATCGTCGCAGGGCTGATCGCCGAAGGGCTTGTCACGCAAGATGAAGAGACTGGCTCCTTCGCCCTCGGTATGCGGCTGATCCGCCTTGCCTCGAAGTCCTGGGAAAAGTCGGATCTTCGCACAATCGCGCGGCCGTTCATCGAAGCCCTGCGCAACGCGACGAACGAGACCGTGCACCTTGCGGTCCCGAGCGGCGACGGCATGGCTTATATTGACAAGCTGGAGAGCCCGAACGCCGTGCGCATGATGACCCGCATCGGCGCGCGGGTCGAATTCCACTCAACCTCGGTCGGCAAGGCATATCTCGCCGCCCTGCCGGACGAGCAGGCGAGACGGATCATCTCCGCCTTGGAGATGCCGCGTTTTACCCAGCATACGTTTACAGATCCGGAGGCGTTCTACCGGGAGATCTGCAAGACCCGCCAGCGCGGCTATTCCTATGACCACGAGGAGAACGAACCCGACATTCGCTGTTTCGGCAGCATGATCCGCGACCGATCAGGTCAGCCGGTCGCGTGCGTGAGCATCAGCATTCCCCTCTACCGCTACTCGGAGGATCGCCACGACGACTTCGCGCGCCTGATCCGCGACACCGCCGCCTCGATCTCCGAGGCACTGGCGAATGTCGTTTCCTAAGTCGGGCGCCTGAGCTTGTGATCGCATGGCTGAACGGGTTAGAGGCCCATCGACCAGCGCGCCGCTGAAACCCGCCCGCCACCCGCCCGATGACCAGACCGCGACGATGCCGCATCCGAGCTACCGCACCACGTGTACGGACACGCTCGCATGGCGGGCGACGCGTGCCGCGTTGGGGCCGAGAAGGTAGTTTTCGGGCCCCGGCTTCGACGCCAGCATGACGATCAGGTCGGCCTTGCAGACTCCCGCATAGTGCAGGATCTCCCGGTAGATCGAGCCGTGGCCGACGATGTGGCGGTGCTTGACCTCCTTGGGCACATGCACCTTGGTGAACTCGTGCAGCGCCGCGTTGGCCTGCTCGATCGCTTGCTTTTCATGCCCCTTCGGGAAGAAGCCGCCGACGATCGACATGCCATAGTCCGGCACCACGGTCAGGATATGCAGGTTGGCGCCCGTGAATCTTGCGAGCTCGACAGCCGTCCGGATTGCCTTCTGCTCCGCCTCGGCCTCTCCAAGATCGATCGAAACCAGAATGTTCTTGTACATCGCATCGCTCCTCAGGCAGCCTTCGGATTGCCGGCAAGCGTTCCGCCGCGCCGGCGCTGCGACCACACCACCAGCAGGAACAGCAGCAGGGTCGGGATGTAGAACACCTCGCGCGGCATGCGTTCTGCCGGAACTTCAACGACCGGAACGGTGACAGGCACGTCCCCATAGAAGTCGAGGTCCGACAGCGTACGTCCGGCGAGACTGTTGAGGTCTAGCGGCTCGTCAAGCACCGCCTGATCGCCCTCGAGCCGCATCGGCAGACCCGTCGCGGCCTCAAAGCGTTCCTGGCCGGGTGCCCCAGCCGGCCCGAGGTCGAACGACATGACGCGCTCGCGCATCTGGTCAGGATTGTCGAAGGACGGGCCGACGATATGGACACGTACCGCCGTTCCATCCGGCTGCGCCTCGACCACCTCCACGATGCGCTGGGGCTCGACCTGGTCATAGGGCGGCTGGACGAGATCGAGGAAGAAGCCCGGCCGCAGGAGCAGGAAGGTGACGAGCAGCAGCGCGACCGTCTCCCATAGCCGGTTGCGGGCCATGAAGAACCCTTGCGTCGCGGCCGCGAAGATGAGCATCGCCAGCGTAGCCAGCATGAATACCCAGATGCCCTGTACCCAGCCCACGTCGATCAGCAGCAGGTCGGTGTTGAAGACGAAGATGAAGGGCAGCAGCACCGTGCGCAGCGAGTAGAAGAAGGCGACGACGCCTGTTCTGATCGGGTCGCCACCCGAAACCGCCGCCGCCGCGAAGGATGCAAGTCCCACCGGCGGCGTCACGTCCGCCATGATGCCGAAGTAGAAGACGAACATATGCGCCGCGATCAGCGGTATCAGCACGCCATTGGCGGCACCGACTTCGACAATCACCGGCGCCATCAGCGACGAGACGACGATGTAGTTGGCCGTGGTCGGCAGGCCCATGCCGAGGATCAGGCTGATTAGCGCCGTAAAGACCAGGATCAGGAAGATATTTCCACCCGAGAGGAACTCGACGAACTCCGCCATCACCTGGCCGATGCCGGTCAGCGTCACGGTGCCGACGATAATGCCGGCGGCGGCCGTGGCGCAGGCGATGCCGATCATGTTGCGCGCGCCCGTGATCAGGCCGACGATGAGATCGTCGAAACCTTCGCGGAAGGCTTCCATCTGCCCGGAGGTCTGGACGCCCCTGAACAGCGCCTTCAGCGGCTTTTGCGTCACCACCACCACCACCAGCAGGAGCACTGCGTAGAACGCCGACAGGCCCGGCGAGCGCCGCTCGATCATCAGGAACCAGACGAGCACGAACAGCGGCAGCAGGTAGTGCAGGCCCGTCTTGATGACGTCCTTAACCAGCGGCAGCTCCACGACCGGGGCGGTCGGATCGTCCAGTTCAAGGTCCTGCGTCTTCGCGGCGTACCAGATGAGCGCGACATAGGCGGCCAGCAGAAGCAGGATCAGCACCGGACCGGAGATGCCGGGCAGCAGCATCCGGATGAAGGAGATGAGGTAGTAGACGGCTCCGGCGAGAATGACGATCGAGGCAATGACAATGCCGGCGCGCAGCAGTGCCTGGACGCCCGTCGAATGAACCCGCTTCGGCAGGACCGGCATGTCGCCACGCACGGCTTCCAGGTGTACCAGGTAGAGCAGTGCGATGTAGGAGACGACTGCCGGCAGGAAGGCGTGCTTGATCACCTCGATGTATGGGATGCCAATATACTCGACCATCAGGAACGCGGCAGCGCCCATCACCGGCGGCATGATCTGCCCATTGACCGAACTCGCCACCTCGACCGAACCCGCCTTCTCCGGCGTGAAGCCGACGCGCTTCATCAGCGGAATGGTGAAGGTGCCGGTGGTGACGACGTTCGCGATCGACGAGCCCGAAATCAGGCCTGTCATCATCGAGGACAGCACAGCCGCTTTGGCGGGCCCGCCGCGCATGTGGCCAAGCAGCGCAAAGGCGAGCTTGATAAAGAAGTTGCCGGCCCCTGCCCTGTCGAGCATCGAGCCGAACAGCACGAACAGGAAGACGAATGCGCTCGAGACACCGAGCGGCACGCCGAAGACGCCGCCGGTCGATAGCCACATCTGGTCCATCGCGCGCCCGAACGAGGCGCCGCCCCAGCGGATGATGTCTGGCAGCAGTGTCGAGGAGCCGAAGAAGACGTAACCGAGGAAGACGAGCGCGACCACCGCAAGTGGCGGCCCGAGCGCGCGGCGCGTCGCTTCAAGCAGAAGGACGATCCCGATACCGGCAACGATCAGGTCCTGTGTGATCGGCAGGCCGGGCCGGCGCGCCAGTTCCCGGTAAAAAATGAAGATGTAGAGCGCGGCAAGTGCCGCCGCGATTGCCAGGATCCAGTCGATGACGGGAACACGGTCGCGCGGACTGCGGGCGAATGCAGGATAGGCCATGAAGGCGAGGAAGACGCCGAACGCCAGGTGCGCCGAGCGCGTCTGCGTGTCGTTCAGCACCAGTGGCAGGCCAGTCAGGCTGCTCAGCGTGAACGGCAGCGGAGACGCGATATAGAGCTGGAACAGCGACCAAAGCAGCGCGATGCCGGAGATGACCCAGGCCGCAGAGCCTGCGGGCTTTCTTGCGCCCGTATCGGTCGCAGCAACGAGATCCTGTAGCTCGGCTTCGCTCAGCGGAGCATTGGCGCCCGATTTATCGTCCATCGCCATGGCGGTTCCCCTCCCGGTTGACGATCCTGGCCATGAGAAGGAGGCGCCCCCGGACGGAGGCACCTCATCTTGTCAGCCGCGCAAGCTACAGCGTACGCGGCATAGCGGTGACGGAAAAGTCCTATACCGCCCTGACGCGGGTGGGGCTGCTACTTAAGCCAGCCCTTCTCCTTGAAGTAGGCTTCCGCCGCCGGATGCATCGGGGCGGAGTTACCCTGGTTCGCCATGTCCTCAGGGTTGAGGTTCGCCAGTGCCGGATGCAGGCTCTTGAAGGCGTCGAAGTCCTTGAACACGGCGTCGACGAAGGCACGAACGACCTCATCCGGCACGTCCGCCGAGGTAACAACCGTCGCGCCCACGCCGAACGTGTTCACGTCGTCCGGATTGCCGTTGTACATCCCGCCGGGGATCACCGCCTTGAAGTAGTACGGACGCTCAGCGACGAGCTTGTCGACCACCTCACCTTCGACGGGGATGATGCGCGAGTCGCAGGTCGTGGTGGCTTCTTGGATCGCACCCGCCGGGTGACCGACGGTGTAGGCGAAGGCGTCGATGTTGTTGTCGCAGAGCTGCGAGCTCTGCTCGGCAGGCGCGAGCTCGGCCGCGAGGGCGAAGTCGGCATTCGTCCAGCCCTTTTCGGCGATCAGCAGGTCCATCAGCGCGCGCTGGCCAGAGCCCGGATTGCCGATGTTGACGCGCTTGCCCTTCAGGCTGTCAAAGTCGGTGATGCCCGCATCAGCACGCGCGACGACGGTGAGCGGTTCCGCATGAAGCGAGAACACCGAGCGCAGCTTGTCGTGCGGTCCGGAGTCCGCGAATGCTCCCTCGCCCTTCGACGCATTGTACTGCACGTCCGACTGGACGATGCCGAACTCGAGGTCGCCGCCCTTGATGGCGTTGGCGTTGAACACCGAGCCACCGGTCGACTCGACCGAGCAGCGAATGCCGTGTTCGCGGCGCGTCTGGTTCATCAGGCGGCAGATGGCACCGCCCACGGGATAGTAGACGCCGGTCACGCCACCGGTACCTACCGAGATGAACCGCTGCTCTTGGGCGGAAGCGGTCCCTGCAGCCAGTGACGCGAACATGGCCGAGACAAGACCGAAGCCGAGTAGTGTACGCCGTTTCATCTGTGCACCTCCCTATTGAGCACATTTCCCTCTGGCAGTTGACGAGGCGGCTCCTCGTCAACCGGTTCTGATTGACGCCGCAGGAGCATTCTGGTTCCCGCCCCTGCCACGCCAAGATCCTTCATCAGGCGCCGACCGCGGCATCGACCGCGTCGCCAAGACGCTCGACTATACGATCAATGTCCGCTTCCTTGACGATGAATGGCGGCGCCAGCAGCACGTGATCGCCATTGACGCCGTCGATCGTCCCGCCCATTGGATAGACCATAAGCCCGCGCGCCATCGCCTCCCGTTTGACGGCAGCATGCACCTTGCGCTGCGCGTCGAACGGCCGTCTGGTTGCGCGGTCCTCCACCAGTTCTATCGCATAGAATAGCCCGCGGCCGCGAATGTCGCCAACCCGGTGGTGGTTGCCGAAGCGGGCCTTGAGCCGCTGCTCGAGCACGTTGCCCATTGCCCGCACGTTTTCGAGAAGCCCCTCGCGCCGGATAGTCTCCTGCACGGCGAGGCCCGCTGCCGCCGCCATCGGATGGCCCATGTAAGTGTGTCCGTGCTGGAAGAAGCCGGACCCATCGCGCATGGCGTCGTGGATCTTGCCGGACACGAGGACCGCGCCAATCGGCTGGAACCCGCCTCCAAGGCCCTTTGCGATCGTCATCAGGTCAGGTGAAATCCCCTCCTGCTCGCACGCATGCATCGTACCGGTGCGCCCCATGCCGCACATCACCTCGTCGAGGATCAGCAGCACGCCGTAGCGGTCGCAGATCTCGCGAATGCGGCGGAAGTAGTCGGCCACCGGCGGCACGGCGCCGGCGGTTGCGCCCACAACGATTTCGGCGACGAACGCGATCACCGTATCCGGGCCGAGCTCAAGCAGCTTTTCCTCAAGCGCTGCGGCCGCACGCGCTGCGTACTCCTGATCGCTCTCGCCCTCGCGCTGGAAGCGGTAGGCAAAGCAGGGATCGATGTGGTGGGTTTCGATCAGCAGCGGACGAAACTGGCGGCGGCGCCATTCGTTGCCGCCGGTGGCCAGTGCGCCCAGCGTATTGCCGTGATAGCTCTGGCGGCGGGCGATGATGTGGCGGCGCTGCGGTTGGCCGGTTTCAACGAAATACTGGCGCGCCATCTTCAGCGCGGCCTCGACTGCCTCTGATCCGCCGGAGACGAGGTAGACGTGATCGATCCCTTCCGGGGCGTCCTCGATCAGCCGCTCGCCAAGGCGCTCGGCTGCCTCGGTCGTGAAGAAGCCGGTATGGGCGTAGGCGATCCGGTCGAGCTGTGCATGCAGCGCCTCCAGGACGGCAGGATGGCCATGTCCGAGGCACGAGACAGCGGCACCGCCAGACGCATCGATGTAAGCCTTGCCGTCGGCATCGAAAATCTCGATTCCGCGCGCGGCGACGGCCATTGGCGGCTTGGCGAGGAGGGAGCGATGCATAAGGCGGGTCATGACTTTGCTGGCTTTCGTTTGCGGGATGATTGAAGGTGGATGCCCAGCTCTTCGGCCTGGGCGTCGAAACGCCGGAGGGACGCAAGCGCGCCCTCTCCGAGATGGCCCGCGATGAGTGTTCCAAGGATCTCGGAGACGGCAAAAGCGGGCGCCATCGTGTGCATGAAGGATGCGGTATCGGTCGGCACCAGCACAACGTCGCAGGCGATGCGGGCAAGCGGCGACACTTCGCTGTCGGTGACCGCGACGATGACGGCTCCGCGAGCTGCCGCGAGACGGGCGAGCTCGACCGTCGCCTTGGTGTACGGTGCAACGCTCACCGCAAGCAGAACGTCGCCCGCCGCGATCCGCCCCATCGCGTCGGTTCCGGTTCCTCCGGGCCCATCCACCAGCACCGAGCGATCGCCCAGCATCGTGAGGATATAGTGAAACTGCCACGCAATCGCGTGGCTCGAGCGCATGCCGACGCAATAGATTCGCCGCGCGGAGCTCAGCGTAAGCGCCGCCCTCTCGAGACGCTCCAGCCCTTCCGGGCTGCTGAGTTCCGCCATTTGCAGGGACAGTCGCTGCAGCATGGCTTGCGCCAGCGCTCGATCGCCGTCCATCTTCTGGCGGCGCACCTGCGCGCCGGCCTTGTCCGTAAATGTCTGCGGTTCGGCTTCGCGCAGCGCGGTTGCATAGAGGTCGCGGATGGCGTCATAGCCTTCGAAGCCGATCCGCTTCGCCAGCCGGGTCATCGTAGCTGGCTGAACGCCTGCCTCGCGCGCCTGCTTGCGCATGGAGAGCAGGGCAACATCGCGTGGGTGATCGAGCACGTAACGGGCAGCCTGCCGCAGCTGCTTCGGCAGCGCTTCGAAATCGGCGACCAGTCTTTCTCTGAGGATGCCCTGCTCCATATGCCGAGGTTAGCGTTGCTCTGCAGTCACTGCAACAGATGAATCATTGGTACACAGGATGCACCAATTGGATCATCGCGAAGCCGGGCGACGCGTCCCGTGCGGAGGGAACAGCCCGCGACCTAGAAGGCGCGGGCTTCCTCGCCGCCCGGTCGAGGGCTGAGCACCAAGATGATGGAACCGAGGATCGCGGCGATGCCTGAACCCAGCAGGATGCCGATCTTGACGCCGTCCTGCAGCGACTGGTTCTCCGGAAACGCGAGGAGACCGATAAAGAGGCTCATGGTGAAGCCGATGCCGCAGAGCACCGCGACGCCCAGCACGTGCAGCGGCGCAGCGTTTCTCGGAGCATCCGCCCAACCGAGCTTGATCACCAGCAGAGCGGTGCCGTAGACGCCGATCACCTTGCCTGCGACCAGCCCCCCGGCAACGCCGAGCGTCAGCGGCTCGATGAGCGCGGATGCATCAAAGCCGGCAAGCGAGACACCGGCATTGGCAAAGCCGAACACCGGAATGATGACGAAGGGAACGACCTTCGACAGCGCATGCTCCAGACGATGCAGCGGAGATTCGACGGTGTGTTCGCTCTCGCCGCCCTTCGGCCGCACGATCGGTATGGTCATGGCAAGCGCGACGCCCGCAACAGTCGCGTGCACGCCGGAAAGCAGCACCAGCACCCACAGCCCCGCTCCCAGCGCGAGGTACGGCAGAAGCGTCCGCACACCCGCCCGGTTGAGGCCAAAGAGAACAGCGAGGATCGCCGCCGCCCCGCCGAGCGCCCAGACCTGCAGATCGCCGGTATAGAAGATCGCGATGATGAGGACGGCGCCGAGATCATCGATGATTGCGAGCGCCGTCAGGAACACCTTCATCGACGCAGGGACGCGGTTGCCGAACAGCGAAAGGACGCCGAGCGCAAATGCGATGTCTGTGGCGGTCGGGATCGCCCAGCCGCGGATGACGGCGCCATTGCTCCAGTTGATCGAGGCAAAGATCAGCGCGGGAACCGCCATCCCGCCGGCTGCGCACACACCCGGCAATATCCGGCGTGACCAGGTCGACAGCTGGCCGTCGACGAACTCGCGCTTGATCTCGAGCCCTACCAGCAGAAAGAACACCGCCATCAGCGCGTCGTTGATCCAGTGGCTGAGGCTGAGCGGACCGAGATAGCTGTGAAGTGCGGCGAAATAGGTCTCGGCCAGAGGCGAGTTTGCGACGATCAGCGCTAGTGCCGCGGCGGCCATCAGGACGATGCCACCGGAGGATTCGCTGTCGATGAAGCGGCGGAATGCGGAAGGACGTGCGTGCAGATTTCGGGCCATCGGGTGCCTTTACAGGTTCGCGCGCACTGGCGGCCCGACCAGCGCTACAACCTGCCCGTGCCTCTTCGCACGAACACCCGACATGCTGAATGCAAAATTAATCGCGAGATATCAACCCGCAACCGGGCCTAAACACCAATTCGAGACAATGGGTTCACTCCGGATTCGCCAACGCGTGACGAACACCACTGGTAGTGGGGGAGTATCGCGACCAAATTCTGCGCTTCCAACTTCCAAGTGAAAAGGCGCAGCCAATCAGCACGAGAAGAGCCAATTGGCCACGCCCATACTGCCCTACCCCAGCACCTCTCGTACCGCTTCTGCCGTCTTGCCCACGACCTCATCGACCTCGGCGCGGGTGAGGCAGAGTGGCGGGGCGAAGCCGAGGATGTCGCCCTGCGGCATCGCCCGGCCGATCACGCCACGCTTGAGAAGAGCGGCTACGATGGACGGTCCGACCTTGCGCGACGGGTCGAAGAAGCGGCGCTGGTCGCGATCCTCAACGAACTCGACGGCGCAGAGCATGCCTTCGCCGCGCACGTCGCCGACATGCGGGTGATCCGCCAGCGCCTTCTTTATTTCGGAATTGAAATAGGCGCCGGTCTCGGCTGCGTTTTTCACGAGGCCGAGTGAATCGACCAGCTTCAGATTGGCGATGCCGGCGGCGGCACCAATCGGGTGCGCCGAATAGGTCCAGCCGTGACCGATCGCGCCGTTCTCGTCGGTGCCGCGTTCGAGCACGCTCCACACGCGTTTCGAGATGATGGAGCCGGACAGCGGCGCATAGGCGGACGTAAGGCCCTTGGCGATGGTGATGATGTCCGGCTCGATACCGTAGTGGTCGGAGCCGAACATCGAACCCAGCCGGCCGAAGCCCGTCACAACCTCATCAGCGATCAGGAAGATGTCGTGCTTCTTCAGGACCTCCTGAATCGCCGCCCAGTAGCCGGCGGGCGGCGGGACGATGCCGCCGGTGCCGAGCACCGGTTCGCCGATGAAGGCGGCAATGGTGTCGGCGCCTTCGCGTGCGATCAGCTTCTCGAGTTCACTGACGCAATGGGCGACGAAATCCGCCTCGCTCATCGCCGGGTCGGGGCGGCGGAAGTAGTAAGGCGCTTCCGTGTGGAGGATCCGGTCGAGTGGCAAGTCGAACTTGTCGTGGAACAGCTTCAGACCCGTCAGCGAGCCGGTGACCAGGCCCGAGCCGTGATAGCCGCGCCAGCGGGAGATGATCTTTTTCTTCTGCGGCCGGCCCAGGATATTGTTGTAGTACCAGACCAGCTTGATGTTGGTCTCATTGGCGTCCGAGCCGCCGAGGCCGAAATAGACCTTCGACATGTTCTTCGGCGCTCGCTCGAGAACCATCTTCGCGAGCGTGATCGAGGCTTCCGTGCCGTGGCCGACATAGGCGTGATAGTAGGCAAGCTCCTTCGCCTGCGCGGCGATAGCCTCGGCGATCTCCTCGCGGCCATAGCCGACGTTGACGCAGTAGAGACCGGCAAAGGCATCAAGCAGCCGGTTGCCGTCGCGGTCCTCGATGTAGACGCCTTTGCCGCCGCTGACGATGCGCGAGGGACTTTCGCCCCGCGCATGCTGGGCAAGGTGGGTCGAAGGATGGAAGAAGTTTTCGCGATCCCACTGGTCGAGAACGTCGTTGGTCAGCATTGGCAGTCCTCCTGAATTTGGTCTCACGCGCTCTCGCGGCAGACATATTTGAGATCGGTATAGGCCTCGATGCCGTGGCGCGAACCCTCGCGGCCCAGCCCGGCCTGTTTGACGCCGCCGAATGGCACCGGAGCGCCGGTGATCTTCGTGCGATTGACCGCAACCATTCCAAATTCGAGGCGGCGTGTCATGCGGGCAATCCGCGCAGCATCAGCGGTGTGCAGATAGGCGACAAGGCCGGTTTCGGTGCGGTTGGCGCTGGCGAGCACTGCCTCTTCGTCATCGAAGGGTGCGAAAGCGGCAATCGGGCCAAAGGTTTCTTCCCGGAAGATGAGCGCATCCTCGGGCACGTCCGCCAATACGGTCGGCTCGAAGAAGAGCGGGCCGGCAGGATTAACGTTGCCCCCGCAGACGAGGTGCGCACCACGTCCAAGCGCGTCGTCCACGTGCTGCTTCTGCTTCTCGACCGCGCGGGCGTTGATCAGCGGGCCGATGTCCGGGTCGGTGAGGCCGGGACCGACGCGCAGTGCACGGACACGCTCGGCAAATGCTTCGACGAAGCGTTGGTAGATCGGTCGCTCGATGTAGATGCGGTTGGCGGCGAGGCAGTCCTGGCCAGAGGTCGCGAACTTCGCGGCAATGGCATGATCGACGGTGCGCTGGAAATCGCAGTCGGCGAACGCGATGAACGGCGCGTGTCCGCCCAGCTCCATGACGAGGTGCTTTATGGTCGGTGCCGACTGCCCATAGAGAAGGCGGCCAATTTCGGTCGAGCCGGTGAAGGAGAGGATCCGTATTTCGGGTGCCGCTGTCATTGCACCCACGATCTCGGCAGCGTTTCCCGTCACGACATTGAAGACGCCGGCCGGAAGGCCCGCCCGTTCGGCAAGTTCCGCGAGTGCCAGTGCCGACAACGGCGTCTCAGATGACGGGTGAGCAACGACCGTGCAGCCGGCGGCAAGCGCAGCCGCGGCCTTGCGGGTTAGCATAGCCGACGGGAAATTCCATGGCGTCACCAGCCCGGCAACGCCGACCGGCTCGCGGATCAGCTGCATCTCGGCGTCCGGAAGATGCGAGGTGATATTCTCGACGTTGAGGCGTTTGGCTTCCTCCGAGTAGAACTCGACAAAGGAGCCCGCGTAGTCGATCTCGCCGAGCGCTTCTGAAATCGGCTTTCCCTGTTCCTGCACCATGAGGCGGGCGAGATCGTCGCGCGCCGCAATGATGAGCTCGTACCAGCGCCGCAGCAGGCGTGCCCGCGTCACCGGACTTTCCTGCGACCAGCGAACAAAAGCACGATGGGCGATCTCGATGGCCTCGGTGGTGTCCGAGACGGTCATCGCCGGCACGCAGCCGACGCGGGAGCCGTCGGCCGGATCGGTGACATCGATGGACAGGTTGCCGCTTCCGCGCGTCCATGCACCGCCGACATAGGCAAACTCGCGGAACAGGCGCGGATCGCGCAGTGTCGTCAGATCAGCTTTCTGAAAAATGGCCAATGATGTCATGGCAGGTCCTCTCCGGAGTGCTCTGCCTGCATCCTCGCCTGCCCAGCGCCGAAGATGGCCCTGTTTGCTGCCTGTTGTGCCGAAGCTTCTTTCGAAATTCACGCCTGCAGCCACTATTTCTTCTCCGCGCCTGACAGGAGCTTGTCGAGCGGCAGCGGCGCCATCTTGACCGGCTTGGTCACCACATAGGTGAAGTAGCGCGCAAGGCCGACACGAGCTTCAAGGAGATGGTCGACAAGGCGCTGGTAGGAATTGATGTCGCGGGTGACGATCTGCAGGATGTAGTCAAACCCGCCGCCGACGGCCCAGCAGGCAACGACCTCATCCAGAGGTGCGATGGCGCGCTCGAACATCTGGAAGTCCTGAACGCGATGGCTCTCGAGTTCGGCAGCCATGAACACTGTCACATGCGCGGAAATTGTCCGCAGCTGGATTTCGGCGCGGTAGCCGGCGATGATACCGGCGTCTTCCAACCGCTTCAAACGCTCCCAGGCGGGCGCCGCGGAGAGATTCACTCGCTTGGCCAGTTCCGCCTTCGAAATCCGGCCCTCGCTGCTGAGGATGGACAGTATCTTGAGGTCTCGATCATCGAGCTTCAGCATTGCTGCCTCAGGTCATGAAGGCGGCACCGGCTCCGCGCTGCCGCGCCCGCTCCATGGCGAAGGTGGCGATGGCCGTGTCCTGCGCGCCGGTGCCGGTCAGGTCACAGATCGTGATCTGGTCGTCGGACGTGCGTCCGGGATGCCGGCCGCAGAGAAGGTCGCCGAGTTCAGGCGGCGGCACCTTCTTCCACACACCCGCTTCAACCGCGCTGCGCAGTTCGCCGAGCTTCTCGCATTGGCTAAGGCGGTCGCAGACATAGAGGTCCGCCGCTACCAGCGCGGCCGGGTCAATCTCGTTCTTGCCGGCCTGGTCCGACCCCATGGCAGTGATGTGGAGCCCCGGATGGAGCCAGTCGGATCGGATCAGCGGTTCTTCCGACGGGGTCGTGGTCACAACCAGCTGGCTTTGCGCGACCACGTCCCGCGGGTCGGCAACGGCCTCAGCGCGAATGCCGAGGCGTTCGGCGAGATCGGCGGCGCATTTTTCAGCCTTCTCGACGTCGCGACCCCATACGACCACGTTCCTGAAGGGCTGCACGAGATGCGCCGCTTCGAGCTGCAGCCGTGCCTGCCCGCCGGTGCCGATCACGCCCGCAGTCTGGACGTTACCCGGCGCGAGGTGCTTCGCCGCGACAGCCCCTGCAGCGGCGGTGCGGACATCGGTGAGATAGCCATTGTCGAGAAGCAGAGCTTCGACCAGCCCGGTTTTCGCCGAGAACAGGATCATCAGCCCGTTGAGGCTCGGCAGGCCTATCTTGGGATTGTCAAAGAAGCCAGGGCTGACCTTGATGGCGAAGCTGTCGAAGCCGGGAATGTAGGCAGTCTTGACGTCCACCTCCCCATTCGCCTGCGGAATCGCCATCGACATGATCGGCGGCATGATCACCTTGCCGGTCCCAAGCGCGAGGAAGGCGCGTTCGACCACGTCGACGGCTTCACGGTCGAGCTTTACCAGGCCGCGCAGATCGGACTCGGTCAGGATCTTCACCTCATGCGGCATAGGCGCGTCCTTCGATTGTCTTGTCGCCGAGCGTCACGCTGCGACCCGAAACGACTTCGGTGAACATGGACATGTCGAGGTTGCGGCCGGTCAGGATGGTGGCGATCGGGCCTCGCACCGGGCCGATCTTACCTGCCTTGGCGGCAGCGATGCCGACGACGCTGGCACCTTCCGCGACCATGCGATCCTCATAGTAGAGCGTCTGCAGGGCGTCGTAGATATCTTCTTCGCTGACGAGCACGCAGTCATCGAGAAGTTCACGACACATGGCGAAGGTGAGCTGGTTCTCCGTGCCGATCCCTCCGCCGAGCGAGTCCGCGAGGCTGGGCACCTCCTCCACCTCCACGGGCTCGCGCGCCTTGAGGGACTGGTACATCGCCGCGCCCCGGTCCATCGTCACGCCGATCACCCTGATCCAAGGCTTGATTTCCTTGGCCGCGCGGGCAACGCCGGCGGCAAGCCCGCCGCCCGAAAGCGGTACGAGGATGGTGGAAAGGTCCGGGCAGTCCTCGAGAAGTTCAAGCCCGATTGTGCCCTGCCCTGCTATGACCAGGGGATGATCGAAGGGCGGAACCTCAATGAGGCCTTCCTCACGCGCGAGCCTGCTGCTCTCGGCTTGCGCATCGTCTTGGCTCGAACCGACGATCCGCACGTCGGCGCCAAGTGCCCTGATGCCATCCACCTTCGCCTGCGGAACCAGTGACGACATGCAGATCACTGCCCGGAGGCCGAGAGCTTTTGCTGCGTAGGCAATGGCGCGGCCGTGGTTGCCGGTGGAACAGCAGGTGACGCCAGTGGTCCCCTCCGGAAGGTTGATGAGCGCGTTGGTCGCGCCGCGTATCTTGAAGGCGCCCGTCGGCTGGGTCATTTCCAGCTTCAGCAGGAAGTCGTGGCCGACAAGGCGGCTCATGTAGGGCGAAGGCACCAGTGGCGTGCGGGCTGCGCCTTTGGTGATGTTGGAGCGAGCCGCCCAGATGTCGGAAATGGCGACAGTCACACCGCCTCCTTCACGGCTCGCAGGAACTGCTGGGTCCGTTCCTTCTGCGGATGGTTGAACAGTTCGTCCGGAGTGCCCTGTTCCTCGATCCGGCCGCCGTAGAAGAAACAGATGCGGTCGGAGATATCACGGGCAAAGCCCATCTGGTGGGTCACCATCAGCATGGTGAGGTTGTGTTCGGAAACGAGCTTGCGAATGACATTGGTCACCTCGCCGATGACTTCCGGATCAAGCGCGGACGTGACCTCGTCGAACAGCATCACCTTGGGCCGCATCGCCAGCGCGCGAGCAATCGCTACGCGCTGCTGCTGTCCGCCCGACAGGCGCGAGGGGTGCTGGTCGCGCTTGTCGGCCATTCCGACCATGGCAAGCAGCTCTTCGGCGCGTTCCTGCGCATCCTTCTTCGGCATGCCGAGGACGTGCACCGGTCCTTCCATGCAGTTCTCCAGCGCCGTCATGTGCGGGAACAGGTTGAACTGCTGGAAGCACATGCCGATTTTCGAGCGGATCTGCCGGACATGCCGCCGGTTGGCCGGCACCAGCCGATCGCCCTGTGGCATGTGCGTGAGTGGATCGCCGTCGACGTAGATGACGCCGCCATTGATGGTCTCAAGCGTCATCAGCATGCGCAGCACGGTCGTCTTGCCGGAGCCCGACGGGCCGATGATGGTAACCATCTCCCCCTCTGCAACATCGAGATCGAGCGCATCCAGCACCGTCAGGCTGCCATAGCTCTTGGTGACATTCGCGAACCGCACCATCGGGCGGTCAGGGCCTTCGAGCTTGAGTGGGTAGCCGGTCAGGTCGTTCTCGCGCATCAGATCATTCCCAGTTTCCGGCGCAGCCACGCCTCGAAGAGACGTATGGCGGCGGCGGTTGGCAGCGACAGGGCCAGGAAGATGACCCCGACCATCGTATAGGGTTCAAGGAATCGGTAGGTTTCGGAGCCAATCGCATTGGCGGTGTGCATCAGCTCGGCAACGCCGATGACCGAGAGCATGGGCGTGTCCTTGAGGATGCCGACAAGGTAGTTTCCCATGCCGGCCAGCGACGGCGGCATCGCCTGTGGGATGATGACGCGAAAATAGGTGCGCGCCGTCGAAAGGTTGAGCGATGTCGCAGCTTCCCACTGCCCCTTCGGCACGCTGTCCAACCCGCCGCGGTAGACCTCCGAGAGATACGCCGCATAGTGCAGACCGATCGCGATCATGCCGGCGGTCCAGGGCGACAGCCGGATGCCGAACTGCGGCGCGACGTAGAAGACGAAGAAGATCTGCAGCACCAGCGGCGTCGATCGGATGAACTCGACGATTTCGCGCACGACCATGGTGAAGGCGCGCGATGGAGTACGTTGCGCCAGCGCCAGAACGAGGCCGAGTACCACCGCGATCGCATAGCCGAGGCCTGCGGCCAGCAACGTGTTCCCAGTCGCCACGAACAGACGGGGCAGGATGTCGAGGGTAAAATCCCAGCGCCAGTCGAGCATTTCACGCCCTCCCGAGCTTGCGCTGCATGAACCGTTCAAGCCAACGCATGAATGGCGTAATCATGAAGCGCGCGAGGATGTAGTAAATCACCAGCGCCGTGCCGAAGGACTCGGCCGACATGAAGGTCGTGCCGTTGATCTGCTTGACCTGGAACATCAGGTCGGCAACCGCGATGAGCGCAACGAGCGCCGTGCCCTTCAGCAACTCGATCAGCAGGTTGCCCCACGATGGCAGCATGATCAGCAGCGCCTGCGGCAGGATGATCCGCAGCATGCGCTTCGTGGGCGTCATGTTGATCGCCTGTGCGGCCTCCCACTGGCCTCTCGGCACCGACAGGATCGCGCCGCGCACGAGCTCCGCGCCATACGCGCCGAGGTTCATGCCAACAGCGACGAAGCCAGCGGTGAACTTCTCGAGCGTGATGCCGAAGAGCGGCAGGACGAAGAAGATCCAGTAGAGCTGTACGAGAAGCGAGGTTCCCCGGAATATCTCGATGTAGATGGTAGCACCCGCACGGACGAAAAAAATTCTCGACATCCGCATCAACCCAGCCGCCAGGGCGATCGCCATGGCGAGCAAAGCAGAGAGGATGGTGAGGACGATCGTGACAAGCGTTCCGCTGAGGATGCGGTCGCCGTACTGGCTGAGAAATTCGAGGTAGGACATCCGCTCGGCCTTTCCCGTCAGCGCCTTGAAGGCGGGAGGCTGTAACCGTCCGGCAGGGCGCCGGAGGAGCAGCGGGCCGGTGATCCCGGCCCGCGCAGCTACGAGATCAGCGGTTTGCGCACACCCATTCCGTGGTCTGGTCGCCCGGCAGCGAGGCCTCGCCGTAGCCGTACTCGGCTACGGCCGACATCATCGCTTCCGAACCAATGTATTCCTTCAGCGCGGCGTTGAACTTGTCGAGGAAGTCCTCGTCGGCCTTGCGAAAGCCGATGCCCGCCCAGTTGAACGACTCTTCCGGCATTGCTGTGGGATCGCTCGCTTCCACTGCCCCGTTCGAGCTGTCAGCAAGCTGCTTCATCGTGAAGTAGGTACCTGCACCTGCATCGGCACGGCCAGCGCGCACGGCAGCCAGAATCTCCGTCGGGCCCGGCACCTGCATGATATTCGCTTCCGGCACGCCCGCGGCCTTGGCTGCCTCGATGTTCGAGTAACCGGCGCCCGTCACCATGATGGCATCGGCGCTCTTCAGGCTCTCATAGTTTGAGATGTTCTTCGGGTTGCCCGGCGCGAGGATGAAGCCGTCGCCAACGGTGGCTATTGGCTCGGAAAAGGCGATGTTTTCGCAGCGGCTGGCAAGGATGTTCATGCCGCCGGTTACGATGTCGAACCGGTTGGCGTTGAGGCCGGGGATCAGCCCGCCCCATTCGGTTTGCACCGGCTCGATCTTCTCGTAGCCCATGTTCTTGAGCACGGCGATCGTCATCACGTTGACGAAGCCCTTTGGGCTGCCGTCGTCGCCGGGATAGGCGAAGGGAATTTCGTTGGCGAAGCCGATGCGGATCGGCTCGCCGCTTTCGGCGCGTTCGAGCAGCGACTGTGCGATGGCCGAGCCGGCGAATGATCCGACGGCAAGGGCAGCCATGCCCAGAGCGCCGATATGCCTGAGAAGCGTGCCTTTCATTGGTTGTCTCTCCTGTGTTCCACCGGCTTCATTTTCTATTGTTGTGCACAACATCTCGCAGGGTGCGGGATGTGTCAACGGTTTTCTGGTTCAAACGCTGCGGCAACCGTGGGGTTATTGCTTTCCATTTTCATAGATGTACACATTAGTCAGCCGACGCACCCAGAGCTACGGGAGGGGCCATGCCCGCCGCACACCTGCCATTCTCAAGAAATGAATATTCCCGCCGCCTGACGAAAGTGCGCCGCTCTATGGAAGAACGTGGAGTAGACGTGCTGTTTGTCGAGGACCCGTCAAACATGGCGTGGCTTACAGGCTACGACGGCTGGTCGTTCTACGTGCACCAGGGTGTGATCGTCTTCCACGACGCAGACCCTATCTGGTGGGGTCGTGGCCAGGATGCGAACGGCGCGATCCGCACCGTCTGGATGAGCGATGACCGGGTCATCGGCTATGCCGATAATTTCGTGCAGTCGACGGTGCGCCACCCGATGCAGGACCTCGCCTCGATCCTGCGCGAAAAGGGATATGCGAACAAGCGCATCGGGCTGGAGCTTGAGAACTACTACTTCTCCGCGAAAGCCTATCTCGTCCTCAAGGAAGAGCTTCCCCAGGCTGAGTTCATCGATGCCACGGCGCTTGTGAACTGGCAGCGCGGCGTGAAGTCGGACGAGGAAATCGCCTTCATGCGCAAGGCGGCGCGCATCGTGGAGAACATGATCGACGGCGTCATGGAGCGCGTCGAGCCTGGCCGGCCGAAGAACGAGGTCGTCGCGGAAATTTATGGAGATGCAATACGGGGCGTTGATGGCGCGTGGGGGGATTACGCGGCGATCGTGCCGCTGCTTCCATCTGGCACGGATGCTGCCGCGCCGCATCTGACCTGGGACGGACGCCCGTTCCAAAAGGGTGAAGCAACCTTTTTCGAAATCGCAGGCTGCTACCGGCGCTACCACGTCCCCTTCTGCCGCACGCTCTATCTCGGCAAGCCGCCGCAGGAGATGCTCGATGCGGAGAAGGCGCTGGTCGAGGGTCTGGAGGCAGGCCTTGAGGCGGCGCGGCCGGGCCGGCCCGCGGGCGAGGTCGCGAAAGCGCTGTTTGGCGCGCTCGAACGCGCCGGCATCAAGAAGGACAGTCGCTGCGGCTATCCGATCGGAATTTCCTATCCGCCCGACTGGGGCGAGCGCACGATCTCGTTCCGCAAGGAGGAGGAGACGATCCTGGAATCGGGCATGACCTTCCACTTCATGCCCGGCCTGTGGATGGAGAACTGGGGTCTCGAAATCACTGAAAGCATCTTGATCCGCGAGAGCGGCCCCGCCGAGTGCCTCTGCGACCGCCCGCGCAAGCTTTACGTCAAGGACTGACGCGGCATGGACATGCTCCAGCGCACCCGGGAAGTGCTGGCCGATCTCGTTGCCTTCCCGACAGTCTCGTCGGAGAGCAACCTAGAGCTGATCACCTATGCGGCGGAGCTTCTGTCGGACACAGGAGCGTCGATCTCGTTGTCGCGCGATGAGACGGGCACCAAGGCAAACCTCTTCGCGACATTGGGGCCGGAGGGGGACGGTGGGATCGTTCTGTCTGGTCATACCGATGTCGTACCGGTCGATCCCGAAGAATGGACAAGCGATCCGTTCAAGCTCGCCGAGCGCGGTGACCGTCTTTATGGCCGAGGCACCTGCGACATGAAGGGATTCATCGCCGCCGCAATCGCGATGGCGCCGCGCTTTGCCGCCGCCCCGCTCAGGCGGCCGCTGCATTTCGCCTTCACCTATGACGAGGAGGTCGGCTGCTTCGGCGCCCGCGCGTTGGTGCAGGAACTCGAACGCGCCGGCATTCGTCCGGCCGTCGCCATCATCGGCGAGCCGACGTCGATGGGTGTCATCGAGGGCCACAAGGGCTGCTACGAATACACGACCGAGTTCACCGGCCTCGAGGGCCATGGCTCCCAGCCGGACAGGGGCGTCAACGCGGTTGAATATGCGGCCCGCTACATCTCGCGGATGCTCGACCTTGGTGAGGAGATGAAGGCGCGCGCGCCGTCCGCCAGCCGTTTCGACCCACCCTGGACGACACTGCAGGTCGGCCGCATTGAGGGCGGCAAGGCACGCAACGTCATTGCCGGCAGTTGTGCGATCGAATGGGAGATGCGTCCCATCAGCAGTGCCGACGCCACCTACGTCAAAGGCCAGCTTTCCGACTATGTCGGCAGCGTCCTCCTGCCGTCGATGCGTACCGTCTGTCCCCATTGCGACATCGTCACCCGCACCATCGGCGAGGTCGAGGGGCTGCAGGTCGTTGAGGATTCGGAAGCGCGCCGGATCGTCATGGAACTGACCGGGGCGGAGCACGCCGAGGTGGTCCCCTTCGGCACCGAGGCTGGCCTGTTCCAGTCCGCTGGTATCTCCTCGATCATTTGCGGGCCGGGCTCGATCGAACAAGCTCATAAACCTGACGAGTTCATATCAATCGACCAGCTTGCCGCCTGCCTCGAAATGCTCGACAAGCTTTCGCTAAAGCTGTCGGACCAGGGGGCGGACGGTTGAACCAGGATACGATCGTTTTGGAAGCACCAGCCGACGATCACGGAATACCTGAGGAAGGCGCGAGGGCGCGGTTCGCACGCATCTATGAGACGCTGCGAACGCGCATCTGCCTGCTCGACTATCGGCCAGGCAGCCGGCTACGCGAGGAGGATCTTGCCGAGGAATTCGGTGTCTCGCGCACCCCGGTACGCCGGGTTCTCGTCAAGCTCGAGGCCGAAGGTCTGCTGCGCTCGGTCCATGGCGTCGGCACCATCGTCACCGACATCGACGTCGATGCGCTCGCGCAGGTTTACGAGATGCGGGTCGAGCTTGCCGAGCTGATTGGCAAGCTGTCTCCGGTCAGGGTTGACGATGCACTGGTGACACGGTTCCGCGACATCCGGGAGCGCTGCGACCGGCTGGTGCGCGCCGGCGACATCCGGGAGTTCTCCCGGCTCAACATGGAATTCTTCCATCTCTTCACGAGCCTGACCCGCAATGAGCCGCTGCGAGAGATCAGCGAGCGGCTCTACTACCAGACCGCGCGCATCTGGATGAAGACGGCGCTGCAACTGCGCAGTTCGAAGGAGCTGCTCGAAAACGAGTTCCTGACCTTCCAGCGCGAGGTGGCGGACATTACCGAGGCCGTGGAACACGGCGACCTCGCTGCCGCCGGCCACGTCCGCCGCGTCCACATCGCCCTCTCCTACGCCCGCATCAAGAAAGCGGCTCGGGAAAACTCGGGCGGGGAACCGACTTAGTCCCCAGGCGAAAGCGCCGCTGAACCCTCAGGGCAGCCACTCCATCGGAACGTGGCCCTCGTGGGTGGCGACACGCTCAAGCCAAGCCGTGATGTGCGGGAAGCGGGTCATTTCGTAGCCCGCGAAGGCAGCGTCCTGGGTGTAGGCATAAAGCGCGATGTCGGCGACGGTGTAGTCGTCGCCGGCCATGAAGCGCGTCTTTTCCAACCGCGTCTCCATCACAGCAAGTGCCTTATGTCCGCCTTCCAGCAACTGCGCCACGCGCTCCGGCGTCGCCTGGTGCGCGCGTTCCGGATACTTTTTCAGCGCCCGCAGCACGGCGATGTAAGGTTCGTGGCTGTACTGCTCGAAGAACATCCACTGGTAGACCAAGGCTCGCTCAAACCCTGCGTCCGGCAGATAGGATGTGCCCTCCGCAAGATAGAGCAGCATGGCATTCGATTCCGCCAGGATCCGTCCATCCTCGAGTTGCAGCAGCGGCACCTTGCCGTTCGGGTTGAGCGCGAGAAATTCGGGCGAGTGCGTCGACCCGTCCATCGCATTGACCTCGACGTGGCGGAACGGCCGCCCAAGCTTGGCCAGAAGCAGCCGCGGCTTGTAGCAATTGCCACTGGAACTCATTCCATAAAGCGTCAGCATCGGCCCTCCCCGGATCCGTAGCGCGGTTACCGGTCTTGTCTACCCAGATCAAACTCGGGATCGACCGGAATTTGCATGGCGTTTGCCAGATGATTGGTCTGGGCGGCGAGGCCGATTACCGCCAGCAGCTCGCCATATTGCTGGTCGGTCATGCCCTTGGCCCGGGCCGCGGCTGCGTGCGAATGGACGCAATAGGAACAGCCGTTGGCGGTCGAGACGGCGATGTACAGCATCTCCTTCGTCAGCGGGTCGAGCGAACCTTCCGCGACCATCACCTCTTTGAGCTGTTGCCATATCGCCTTCAGTCTGACCGGGTCATTTGCGAGCCCGCGCCAGAAATTGTTGACGAAATCGGACTTCCGCGTCTTTCGGATGTCGTCAAAGACCTCCCTGACCGCGGGAATGGTCTCGGCTTCCTCGTCGCTGATCAATCGGACGGTAGACATCAGATCTCCTAAACTCTCTCCCTGCGGACAGCAGCAGGGTGCCGGCCGCGTCCGCCAGCAACGAATAAGGCATTGCCGGCGCCCGAAAGGCAATCGTGTCTTGAGAGGGTGCGCCGACTACCTCCCGCCACCGCCCGCCCGGAACAGCTCGCGCCAGAAGTCGAAGGCGGCTAGCAGGAAGCACAAGACGGCGAGCACAATCAGGTCGAGGCTCGGCACCCAGATCGGCACCACGCAGAGGAACAGCGCGAGGCCAATCAGCGAAATCAGTGCGAGAAGCCTGTCGGTCATGCGGGAACCTCCTCGTTCAGCAGGCGCACCAGCCAGCGGGCTGTGCGCAGCAGCCGTGCATCCTGGCCGGCAGCGCCGACGAGCTGTACTCCGAGCGGCAGGCCGCTCGGCCCGGCGAGCAGCGGCAGGCTGAGCGCCGGGAGTCCGAGATAGGTCCAGGGGGTGCAGAACACCGGATCGCCGGTCGACTCCAGCCCTTCCGGCGCTTCACCGGGCGCGGCCGGTGTGACGATCGCATCAAAGCGGTCGAAAAGTGCTTCGAGCGATGAGCGCAGGACAGGCGCCATATCACGCGCCCCCAGATAGTCGGGGGCGGAAACGCCGCGGCCCTCGGCCACCAGATCGCGGATCTTGTCGGAGCATTGCTCGGGCGCGCGGTCGACATAGTGCCCGAGATTGCGGGCCATCTCGGCCGTCATGATCGCGCGATGCCAGCCATAGGCACGGGCGAAGGGCTCCGGCAGCTCCACGTCATCAAGCCGGTCTCCCAGCGCCGCGACCAGTTCGGCAAAGGCGGCCACTGTCCCCTCCTCGGCGTGGCTCCACGCCGGCGTCCGGATAAAGGCGAGCGCCGGCGCCACGGGCGGCTCTGAGAGAGCTGTTGCCGTCAGCGGTCCCGGGCTCGCCCCTGCCCCGGTGTCGCGGCCGTCCGGCCCCATGAGGGCTTCGGCCAGCGCCATGTCCTCAAGGTTCCGAGCGAACAGGCCGACATGGTCGAGGCTTTGAGAGGCAGTGAGCATGCCCGTGCGCGGGATCGCTCCGAAGGACGGCTTGAAGCCGACCGTGCCGCAGAAGGAAGCCGGCCTGATCACCGATCCATTGGTCTGGCTGCCGAAGGCGAGCGGCACCATTCGGCACGCCACCGCCGCGGCCGAGCCGCTCGAAGAGCCGCCCGGTGTGCGGGAGGGATCGTGCGGATTACGTGTCTTGCCGGGATGGAAGTAGGCGAATTCGGTCGTGACTGTCTTGCCAAGGATGATGGCACCTGCCGCATGCAGGCGCCGGATCAGCGCTGCGTCCTCCAGCGGCATCCTTCCCGCGTCGATCGGCGAGCCGTTACCGGTGGGCATGCCCTTCACGTCGATGATGTCCTTGATGCCGACCGGCACGCCGTGGAGCGGCCCCAAAGGCATGCCCAGCTTGCGGCGGCGGTCTCTTTCCTCGGCTTCGGCCATCGCCTTGTCGCGGTCGAGGAACACCCACGCCTGCACCCGCTCCTCCTCGGCATCAATGCGTGCGAGGCAGGCGGCAACCAGTTCCGCGGATGACATCGCGCCCTCGGCAATGCGCCATGCCGCCTCGCGGGCACCGAGCGCTGCGGGATCGGCAGCAGGAATGCGCTTAGCGGCCATAGACCAGCTCCGGCAGAGCGAAGACGATGGACGGGAACAGGTAGATCAGCAACATCGAGAGGAACACCATGGCGAGATAAGGCATGCACCCGGCAAAAATCTGCGTCAGCCGCACGTGCGGTGGCGCGATACCCTTGAGGTAATAGGCTGACATCGCCATCGGCGGGGTCAGGAAAGACGTCTGCAGATTCAGCGCCACGAGCACGCCAAAGAACAGCGGATCCACGCCGAAATGCGACAGGAGCGGCAGGAAGATCGGCACGAAGATGATGATGATCTCCGACCACTCCAGCGGCCAGCCCAGCAGGAAGATGATGAGCTGGGCCATGATCAGGAAGGTGATTGGCGAGATGTCGAGGCCGGTCACGAACTCGCTGATCAGCCGCTCGCCGCCGAGATAGGAGAAGACGGAGGCGAATACCCACGAGCCGACGAACAGCCAGCACACCATCGCCGTCGTTTTCAGCGTCAGATAAACGGACTCGCGCAGCCGCTGCCATGTGAGCGCGCGATAGAGCACCGCAAGCAGCAGGCCTCCGAGCGCTCCGGCAGACGCGGCCTCGGAGGGTGTGGCAAGTCCAAACAGGATCGAGCCCAGAACGGCGAGGATCAGGAAGGCCAGCGGAACGAAAGACGTCAGGATCATGAGGATCAGCTGGCCGAGCGGCGTGTCTCCGACGTCCTCGTCGCGCGGCTTCGGTGCGATGTTCGGCTGCAAGATCGCGCGGATGATTACATAGACGAGGTAGAGCCCCGCCAGCAGGAACCCCGGCAGCAGCGCACCGGCATAGAGGCGCACGATCGAGACGCCGGATGCAGCGGCATAGACGATCAGCATGATCGACGGCGGGATCAGGATGCCGAGCGTGCCGCCGGCGCAGATGACGCCGGAGGCAAAGCTCGTATCGTAGCGCGCCTTGAGCATCGCCGGAAATGCGAGGAGGCCCATCAGCGTCACCACCGCGCCGACGATGCCAGTTGCCGTCGCAAACAGCGCGCAGGTGATCAGCGCCGCCACGGCCATGGAACCCGGCACGCGGCGCGCTGCGACGTAGAGGGTCGAAAACAGCCGGTCAACGATATTGGCGCGCTCGACGATATAGCCCATGAACAGGAAGAGCGGCACGGCCGTCAGCACCTCGTTCGCCATCACCGAATAGGTCTGGTTCACGAACAGGTCGAAGATCCGGTTGTTGAAGAACCCCTCGATCCAGCTTTGCCACTGCGTCCAGGTATCGGCGCCGTCCGCGACCGCGCGTTCGTAGGCGCGCCACATCCGGCGACCGTCGAAATAGGCGTAGTAGCCGAAGCCCACCCCCAGCGCCATGAGCGTGAAGGCGATCGGAAAGCCGAGGAAAATGACGAGGATGAAGATCCCCAGCATCATGATCGCAATTTGCGGGTCGGTCATCATTCCCCCCTTATCCGCCCGGCCATCAGGGCGGCGTCTTCGCCGTGACCGGCGGCAACCTGCTTGACCAGTTGATCTTCGAGTTCCTCGACGTCCTCCTCATGCGGCAGCCAGGCGCCGTTGCGGATGCACAGGATGCAGCGGCAGACTTGGGCAATTCCCTGCATGAACAGGAGAACCCCGGCCGCGACGAGAACCGTCTTGAAATGGAAGATCGGGATGCCGGCCGGCGAGTTCGTGCTGACTTCGAGATAGCGCCAGCTGCGCCCGGCATATTTCCAGCCCGCGAAGATGAGGGCGAGGATTCCGGGAAAGAAGAACAGGAAGTAGAGAACCAGCTCGATCGATGCCTGCGCCCTCGGCGACCACAGCCGATAGAGGAAGTCGCCTCGCACGTGCCCGTTGCGCGAGAGCGTGTAGGCGCCGCCCATCATGAAGAGCGTGCCGTAGAGAATGTAGGACATGTCGAAGGCCCAGCTTGTGGGCGCACGGAAGAGGTAACGTACCATTACCTCGTAGCCCATCCCGAAGGCCATCATCAGGATCAGCCAGGCGAAAGCCCGGCCGACCCAGCCCGAGATGCGGTCGATGAAGAAGATGAGGCGCGTCATCGCAGCGGTTCACCTGGCGAAGGAGACGGGGAAGCACCGCCGGCCGAAAAGACGGCGGCGCTGACGTGACGCGAAGGCGGGGGCAAGCCCCACCCTCGCCCGCGGCGGGAGCCGGCGGAACGCGACCTGCGCTCCCGACTCCGAACATTGTCAGGTCTTGAGCTTGCCCGGGAAGTAGTGCTCGTAGGCAAGGGCGTAGTCGGGCGCGTTCATCAGCTCATAGAAGACCGTGCGCTCGACCCACTGGCGCTGGCTTTCCATGCATCGCTTCATGAACTCGTCCTCCTCGAGCTCCTTGATGAGCTCGTCCCAGGCATTGAGCTGGGCATCGAGGATTTCCTGCGAGGTCCGGTGCACGGTGACGCCGTGCTCATCCTGCAAGGTCTGCAGATCCTTGGAGTAGAAGTCGAGGGCAAGCGCCGTGTTCGCCATGGTGATCGCCTCGACGCCGTACTTCAGGATAGCCTGCAGGTCCGGCTCCAGATCGTCGAAGAAGTCCTTGTTGAACAGGAACTCGAACGATTCTGACGCCTGGTGATAGGACGCCAGGAAGTAGTTCTTGGCGACGTCCTGCGCACCGAAGCGAAGGTCTGAAGATGGATTGTTGAACTCGAAGGCGTCGATCACGCCGCGTTCCATGGCCGGCACGATTTCGCCGCCCGGTATCTGGGCGATGCTCATGCCGAGCTTCTGCAGAAGGTCGGCGGCGAGACCCACGGTGCGGTATTTGTAGCCCTGCAGATCCTGGATCGTCGCGACCGGGTTCTTGAACCAGCCGAACGGCTGCGCAGGCATGGGGAAGCCGTAGAAGCCGTAGAGGTTCAGGCCCATGATCTCCTGGGTAAGCTCGGCATACAGCTCCTTGCCGCCACCCTGGTAGAACCACCCGAGCATGTTGAGCGCGGTGCCGCCCCAAACCGGGCCGGTACCAAAGAGAGAGGCAGCCTTGTGCTTGCCATACCAATAGACGGGCACTGTATGCGCGGCGTCGAGCACGCCGTCATTGACGGCGTCGAGCACCTGGAAGGCGCCGACCACCGCGCCAGCGGGCAGAAGATCGATTTGGATACGGCCGCCCGACATTTCCTGTACGCGCTCGACATACTGGCGGGCAAAATCCATCCAGATGTCGCCCGACGGCCAGGACGTCTGCATTTTCACGACGACGGGACTTTGGGCCAGTACGGCCGGAGCGGCGAGACTGCTTGCTGCGGTACCACCAGCGGCCAGCAAGCTTCCCTTCAAAAATTGCCTGCGAGACGCTGGAGCGGATGCGTGTTTAACTGCTACCGACATTCTATCCTCCCGTTTCATGTCGACAGTTTCAGTCCGGGGCCGGCTCCCCTTGGTATTTATGCCCGGCGATTCCTCCAATTCCGTCACATAACCTTCGCATCAACTGCGATGGATCACCAGCCGTAAATCATTGCAGCTGACGAAGTCTAGTACAAAAGGATGAGATTGGGGAGAGATACTGCCTCATCCTTTCCACCCATTGTACGCTTTCGCACCTAGTGGACCTCGTAGCGGCTGGTGCGGCTCAGGGCGATGGTCGAATGAGCAGATCACAGCCAATAGCTTGCATCGACATATTGTCCGAAGCCTTGATCCATCGCCTGCCTGTCCTTGCAACCACGGCAGCAGATTGCCATATCCGGCGCAGCGGATCGGCCGATCGGGCGCACGTGGCAAGAGCGCCTTCGGCCCGTCCTGAACGACGCATGCCGTCTTCGCGGCGACCACGGGGAGAATACGTTTCAATGATGCGTTTCGGACGCTTTCGAATTCTTGCGCTTTTGGCAGCGATTTTTGCCGGGGTGATGCTTGTCGCGACCGACTTCGCCGAGGCGCGACGCGGTGGCAGCTTTGGCAGTCGCGGCTTCCGCACCCAGCAGGTCGTTCCGCCCACCCGGACAGCCCCGAACGCGACCGCGCCGGTCGAGCGCAGCATGACGCCTGCGCCCAGCGCAACGAGCCGCCAGCAGCAGACTCTGGGCCAGCAGCGCCCGGGCCTGTTCGGCGGTCTCGGCGGCGGGCTGATGCGGGGCATTCTGATCGGCGGCCTGCTCGGCATGCTGTTCGGCTACGGCTTTGGCGGCATGGCGGGCGCCGTCGGCTTCCTCGTCCAACTGCTGCTGATCGGTGGCCTCATCTGGTTGGCCATGGCCTTTTTCCGCTCGCGCAGCCAGCCGGCAACCGCCGGCGGTCCCCGCGCTTCTGCTAATGTGCATGAAGCAGACTTTGGCCAGTCCTACCGGCGCGATGCGGCACCTCAGTCCGGCCGCACCCCGTCCGGCTTCACCTTGCCACGCATCGGCGGTGGCGCTGCCCTGGCTTCCGCACCGCAGATGACCGACATTTCGCTCGATCAGTCCGATCTCGACACGTTCGAGAAGAGGCTCGCCGAGGTGCAGCAGGCCTTCGCCGATGAGGACCACGCAGCGCTTCGCCACCTCTCAACTCCCGAGATGGTGTCGTTCTTCTCGGAGGAACTGGCGGATAACGCCAAGCGCGGGGTGCGCAACGAGGTCACCGGCGTAAAGCTCCTGCAGGCGGACATTGCTGAAGCGTGGAACGAAGGAGCGGACGATTATGCCACCGCCGCCTTCTGCTACGAGTCGATCGACGTCCTGCGCGATCGCGCCACCGGCGCGCTGGTCAGCGGTGTTGAGGAGCCGACCGAGACGGTGGAACTCTGGACCTTCGTGCGCAGGAACGGCGGAGATTGGAAGCTGTCGGCGATCCAGGAGGCAACGGCCTGAACGGGACAAGTCCGGCCGCTGGCACACTTCGTCCGCGGCCGGTCGGTCTTTTTCGGCCGCGGACTTAGTTCGAACACAATGGTCTCCTATGTATCGGTCATCAGCCGATGCAGGCATGAACGTCCCGCGAGATGCGCGGTGAGGCTCTTGAAGCAAAAGGCTGAATTTGATCCGATTGACCCGCGCTGACCATGAATGTACCGGCAGCGTGACGAAATGTCTCGGAGACCAGAGGAAAGCGGGCCCCAGCCCGCTTTTTTTGTACCTTGAGCGGGAGCTCCAGCAGGTCCCGCGATATCTCCACCGATAGCAGACCGTCGCGTCTGAGCATCACCGTCAGTGGTGCCAGTCGGTGACGATGCGTTCGGGCTCGTCACTGCGGCTCCTTTCAGTCAGTCAATTAGCACCTGCTTATGCAAGGTTGCCACTGACACTAGAATTTCGGGCGCAAATCGCGCACAATGAGACAGACATTTGGGCGGGGAGGAATTCAGACGTCCCGAATGTCGGTGAATAGAGTATGGCTATTGCAATCGTACTCGTCCTTGTTGTCGCGGGCTCCGTGCTCTTTCACGTATTGAGCCCGTGGTGGTTCACACCGATTGCCTCCAACTGGAGCTACATCGACAACACTCTCGTCATCACCTTCTGGATTACCGGCATCGTCTTCGCGGCTGTCGTCCTCTTCATGGCCTATTGCATCTGGCGCTTCCGCCATCGCGAAGGGACGAAGGCCGACTATGAACCCGAGAGCGGCCGGCTCGAGGGCTGGCTGACGGTCGTTACCGCCATCGGTGTCGCGGCGCTGCTTGCGCCTGGCCTCTATGTCTGGTCACAGTTCGTTTCGGTGCCGGACGATGCCACCGAGGTCGAGGTTGTCGCCCAGCAATGGCAGTGGAGTTACCGGCTGCCAGGCGCCGACGGCAAGCTCGGCACGTCCGAGGCCCGGCTGATCAGCCCGGAAAACCCGCTCGGCGTCAATCCGGAGGATCCCGTAGGGCAAGACGACGTGATCGTCGAGGCTGCCGACCTCCACCTTCCGGTCGACAAGCCGGTCAAGATGCTGCTGCGCTCGATCGACGTGCTGCACGATTTTTACGTGCCTGAATTCCGCGCCAAGATGGACATGGTGCCGGGTTCCGTCACCTATTTCTGGTTCACGCCAATTCGCACCGGCACCTTCGAGGTGCTCTGTGCAGAGCTCTGCGGCGTCGGCCACGGCTTCATGCGCGGCATCGTGATGGTCGACACGGAGGAAGACTACCAGGCCTGGCTTCAGGAGCAGTCCACCTTCGCGCAGCTGAGCGGCACCGAAGTCGGTATGGCCGATGGAGAGACCACGAAATGATGACGGAGGAGGCGGCATAACACGGCAATAGACGTGACGGGGTTCGGGCCGCCTCGGGCCCCGCCGGAGTGCTGGAGGTGACATCATGGTCGAATTTACGCCTCGTACGACCGATGCGATCCCGCCTGCTGAAGTTCCGGATGTCGAGCTCTACCATCCGCACAGCTGGTGGACGACCTATGTGTTCTCGCAGGACGCCAAGGTCATCGCCATCCAGTATTCGAGCACCGCGATGGCAATCGGCCTGGTGGCGCTGGTGCTGTCCTGGCTGATGCGGCTGCAGCTCGCCTTCCCCGGCACCTTCGACTTCATCACCCCCGAGGCTTACTACCAGTTCGTGACCATGCACGGCATGATTATGGTCGTGTACCTGCTGACCGCCCTCTTCCTTGGCGGCTTCGGCAACTACCTCATCCCGCTGATGGTGGGCGCGCGCGACATGGCGTTCCCCTATCTCAACATGCTGTCCTACTGGATCTATCTAGCCGCCGTGCTGGTGCTGGTGGCGAGCTTCTTCGCGCCCGGCGGGCCCACGGGTGCCGGCTGGACGCTCTATCCGCCGCAGGCGATTCTCGGCGGCACGCCGGGCGGCCAGCAGGCCGGCATCCTGATCATGCTGTTCTCGCTGATCCTGTTCATCATCGGCTTCACGATGGGCGGCCTGAACTATGTGGTCACCGTGCTGCAGGGCCGCGCCCGCGGCATGACGCTGATGCGTATGCCGCTCACCGTCTGGGGCATCTTCACCGCGACCGTGATGGCGCTGCTCGCCTTCCCGGCACTGTTCGTTGCAGCGGTCATGATGCTATTCGACCGGCTGCTCGGCACCAGCTTCTTCATGCCGGCGCTGGTCGAGATGGGCGAACAGCTGAGCTATGGCGGCGGCAGCCCGATCCTGTTCCAGCACCTGTTCTGGTTCTTCGGCCATCCGGAGGTCTACATCGTCGCGCTGCCCGCCTTCGGCATCGTCTCAGACCTCATCAGCACCCATGCGCGCAAGAACATCTTTGGTTACCGCATGATGGTGTGGGCGATCGTGGCGATCGGCGCGCTGTCGTTCATCGTCTGGGCGCACCACATGTATGTCAGCGGCATGCACCCCTATTTCGGCTTCTTCTTTGCGACGACGACGCTGATCATCGCGGTGCCGACCGCGATCAAGGTCTACAACTGGGTGCTGACGCTCTGGCGCGGCGACATTCACCTCACCATTCCGATGCTGTTTGCGCTGGCCTTCATCGTTACCTTCGTGAATGGCGGGCTCACGGGCCTCTTCCTCGGCAACGTCGTGGTCGACGTCCCGCTCTCGGACACGATGTTCGTGGTGGCCCACTTCCACATGGTGATGGGCGTGGCGCCAATTCTCGTCATCTTCGGCGCGATCTACCACTGGTACCCGAAGATCACCGGGCGGATGCTCAATGAGGTAATGGGTCACTTCCATTTCTGGGTGACCTTCATCGGCGCCTACCTGATCTTCTTCCCGATGCACTATGTCGGGCTGGTCGGCGTCCCGCGCCGCTATCCGGAACTTGGCGAAACCGCGTTCATCCCGGAATCGGTGCACACGCTCAACGAATTCATCACCATCGCCGCGCTCGTCGTCGGCTTTGCGCAGCTGGTTTTCCTGTTCAACCTGTTCTGGAGCCTGAAGAACGGCCGCGAGGCCGGCGGCAATCCGTGGCGCGCGACCACTCTTGAGTGGCAGACTCCGACCACCCCGCCCCCTCACGGCAACTGGGGCGACAGGCTGCCGGTGGTCTATCGCTGGGCCTATGACTACAGCGTGCCCGGCGCGCCGCAGGACTTCATTGCGCAGAACGATCCGTGGCCGAACAAGCCGGTGGTGCACAGATGAGCGTGGTCATCGTCTTCATCCTGGTGATTGCCGGCATCTCCCTCTGGTGGCTGAGCCACCAGAGGCTCATGTCTAAGCCCTGGCTCGAACAGGGTGTCGATGTCGCCGGGAGCACCGAGCCGAGCCTGATGCCGACGGAAAAGATCGGCCTCGGCGTATTCCTTGCTGTCGTCGGCTGCCTGTTTGCGCTTTTTGCCAGCGCCTACTTCATGCGCATGGAGCTCTCCGACTGGCAGGCGATGCCGCTGCCGGGGATCCTCTGGTTCAACACCCTCGTCCTGGTGCTGAGTTCGGTCGCGCTGCAGATTGCCGTTGCGGCCTCGCGCCGCGAGCAGATCCAAACGGTACGGCTGGCGCTGGTCACCGGCGGGCTGACATCGCTCGTGTTTCTGGCCGGCCAGCTTGTCGCCTGGCGGCAGCTCAACGCCACCGGCTACCTGCTCAAGCCAACCCGGCGAACAGCTTCTTCTATCTGCTGACTGCCCTGCACGGGCTGCACATCATCGGAGGTATCATCGGGCTTGGCCGCACCATGGCGAAGGCCTGGGCGCCCGCACCTCGCCCGCGCCTGCCGCTCAGCATCGAGCTCTGCGCCATGTACTGGCACTTCCTGCTGTTCATCTGGCTGGCGATACTGGTGCTGTTTGCCGGATGGGCCGCCGGTTTCGTCGAAATCTGCCGTCAGTTGCTGACCTGAAGGAGGAAGCGAATGGCCGAGACGACGCTTTCTCACGTATCACCGCAGATGAGGCCGAGCGGCCTCAGGGGCGTCGCCGCGGACTGGTCGTCGGACCAGCGGGCGTTCAAGAACGTATCCTGGGGCAAGGCGATGATGTGGGTGTTCCTGCTCAGCGACACCTTCGTCTTCGGCTGCTTCCTCATCGCCTACATGACGGCGCGCATGTCGACCGTCGAGCCGTGGCCGAATGCGAGCGAGGTTTTCGCCCTGCACCTGTTCGGTCGTGACCTTCCCCTGATCCTGATCGCCATCATGACCTTCGTGCTGATCTCCTCGTCAGGCACCATGGCGATGGCAGTGAACTTCGCCTACCGGCGCGATCGCAAGCGCACGGCGATCCTGATGCTGCTGACGGGCGTGCTTGGCGCGACCTTCGTCGGCATGCAGGCGTTCGAATGGTCGAAGTTGATCATGGAAGGCGTGCGCCCGTGGGGAAATCCCTGGGGTGCTGCACAATTTGGCTCGGCCTTCTTCATGATCACCGGCTTCCACGGAACCCACGTGACGATCGGTGTGATTTTCTTGCTGATAGTCGCCCGCAAGGTCGCACGCGGTGACTACGACACTGGCGCGCGCGGCTTCTTCACGAGCCGCAGGGGCAATTACGAGAGCGTCGAGATCATGGGCCTCTACTGGCACTTCGTCGATCTCGTCTGGGTCTTCATTTTCGCGTTCTTCTATTTGTGGTGAGGAAGAGAGATGGTTGAGGCAACCGGACACAGGATGGGCTCGTTCGACGGTCAGGAGCAGCCTGCGGCGGTGGCTCACACCGACAGCCATCAGGAGCATCCGATCAAGCTCTACCTGGTCGTCTGGGTGTGGCTGTTCATCCTCAGCGCGTGCTCCTATCTCGTCGACTACTTCCAGCTCCAGGGCATGCTGCGCTGGTCGCTGATCATCATCTTCATGCTGCTCAAGGCAGGCCTGATCGTCGCCATCTTCATGCACATGGCGTGGGAACGGCTGTCGCTCGTCTACGCGATCCTTGTGCCCCCGCTCGTGGTGCTGGTGTTCGTCTGGATCATGACGGTGGAGTCCCACTACACGCTCTGGACCCGCATGACCTTCTTCGGCGCCGCGCCCTGACAGGGAGGCTCGACACGAGGAAAAATGCTGGCTTTGCTCCGACCGGGCTTGCCGACCGGAGCAATCAGGAAGCCTCAGCGCCTCGGCGCAGGCTCCGTCACCTTCCGGTAAAGATGCCATGTTGCATGGCCGAGGATCGGCAGGACGACGGCAAGGCCGGCAAACGCCAGCGCCGAGCCAATCATCAGGCCGATCGCCACCATCAGGCCCCAAACTGCCATCGGGATCGGGTTCGTCAGCACGGCGCGCATTGAGGCGCGAACGGCTTCCAGCGCGCCAACGTCGCGGTCGAGCAGCAACGGGAAGGCGATGACCGTGGTCGACAGCACCACCAGCGCGAACATGAAGCCGATCGCGTGGCCGACGATGATGAGCGTCCAGCCCCGGTCGGTGGAGTAGATCTCACGCAGGAACGTGCCAATCGATTCAGGCGGGGTGCGGCCGAACAGGTTCTCGTAGAACGCCTGCGCGGTGAGCAGCCAGGCGAGGAAGATAACGAGGAGCATGCCGCCCACGGCGGCGATTGCCGGCAATGCTGGTGAATTGCGAACCTCGAACGCGTGCCACCAGGAGGCGTCCAGCCCGAGCTCGCGCCTGCGGCTTATCTCATAAAGGCCGATGGCGGCGAACGGGCCGATCAGCGCAAAGCCAGAGATCAGCGGGAACAGCAGCGGCAGGGCGTTCGCACCCGAAGTCCACGTCGCCAGGAAGACGCCGACGATCGGGTAGATCATGCAGAGAAAGACGATGTGGGACGGTTTTACCATGAAATCGTCGATGCCCTTGCGTAGGGCATCCGTGAGATCAGAGATGCTGATCTTCCGGACACGAACGTGTTCCTGAATTTCAGTGGCGCCTGCAATCACGTGAAAGCTTGCCATGACCGGTGTCCTCCTAGACATGGTCTTCGATCGCGGCTCGCTCAGATGCAGGTTCGGGTCMCGCTCCAGCCGCGACCATCAATTCGGACAGGATACTCCTGTTTGGCACCTTCTGCTATAAAGCAGTTCTCGTGCGGGATCGGCCTTCGGGGAGGAACCTTGGAAGAGCCGCGACGTTGGGTGACTGGCACCGACCTTGAGACGGCTTTTGCAAACATTGTCTGGCCGTCAAACCGAACTGAAGAGACGTGGTCGTCGCACACGGCGGCCTTCTCTGGGAGGAACCGCAATGAAAATCACCACTGTAGTTGGCGCAACACTTCTGGCCACCGGGGCGCTGGCGGCCGTTCCGGCCCTGGCCGAAGGGGATCCGGTCGCCGGGAAGAAGGTTTTCAGCAAGTGCATGGCCTGTCATGATGCGACGGCCGGCAAGGACAAGGTCGGGCCGACGCTCGTCGGCGTCGTTGGCCGCACCGCCGGCACGCTGGAGAGCTACAAGTCCAAGTACTCCGCAAACATGAAGGAAGCCGGTGAGAAGGGTCTCGTCTGGGACGATGCTAACCTCACCGAATATCTCCGCGATCCCAAGGCCGTCATTCCGAAGGGCAAGATGGCGTTCCCTGGCCTCAAGGATGACGAAGACCTTGCCAACGTCATCGCTTATCTGAAGGCCGATCCGAAACCGTAGTCGAGACCAGGCGCCGATAGCGATGCGGCGTTACCGCCGCCCGCCCCCAGTCAGATCGCCCGCCAGATCAGGCGATTTCCTCGCGCACGAGGTCGCAGAACGCCTTGATGCCCTGGTCGATCACGTCCTCCGGCAGGAGCGAATAGCTCATGCGCAGGTGGTTGCGGCCGGAGCCGTCGGGATAGAAGGCTGCACCCGGAACGAAAGCGAAGTTGCGCTCGACCGCCTTCTCGAGGAGCTTGGCGCTGTCGATCTGATCCGGCAGCGTGATCCAGACGAACAGGCCGCCGGCCGGGCTCGTCCAGCTGAGGCCTTCCGGCGCGTAGGCGGCAAGGGCTCGCAGCATCGCGTCGCGGCGCTTGCGGTAGACGACCTTCGCCTTCTCGACCGCGATTTCGAAATTGTCGGCGGCGACGCGGAACGTCACCTGCTGGTTGATGGTCGCCGTGTGCAGGTCGGACGCCTGCTTGATCAGGGTGAGCTTCTGCAGCAGCGCGGTCGGACCGCAGATCCAGCCAATGCGCAGGCCCGGCGCCAGCGTCTTCGAGAAGGTGCCGCAGAACAGCGTGCAGCTGTCGTCGATCGAGCCGGACTCCTGGATGTCGAGAGCCGCGATTGGCGGCACGTTCTCGCCCTCGAAGCGCAGCTCCGTATAAGCGGCATCCTCGACGACGATCGCACCCGCGCGGCGAGCAAGCGCGAGGGCTGCCTTGCGGTCTTCGACGGAAAGCGTTTCGCCGGTCGGGTTGGCGAAGTCAGGGACGAGGTAGAGGACGCGCGCTGCGGTAACATTCGTCTCGGCAACACCGTTCTGGAATCGGACGGAGCGGTACTCCGGCTCATAGGCCGAGAAGGACTGCAGCGCGCCGAGATAGGTCGGCGCCAGCGTGACCACCGTGCTGCCCGGGTCGATCATCAGCTTGCCGATGAGATCCAGCGCCTGCTGCGAGCCGTGCGTGATCAGGATGTGGCTTTCGTCGCAAGTGACGCCCTTGCGGCACATGTAGTCCGCGATCCAGCGGCGCAGCGGCTGGTAGCCCTCGGTGGTCGAGTACTGCAGCGACCGGTCGCCGTCGCTCAGCGCCTCGGAATAGGCCGAGCGGTAGGCCTCGATGTCGAACAGGTCCGGATCCGGGATGCCGCCAGCGAAGGATACCATCCCCGGACGATCAAGCAGCTTCAGCAGCTCGCGGATCTCCGAAGCGCGCATGCGAGCCGCGCGCCGGGAAATGGTCTGGTCGTTTAGTTTGCTAGTCATTTGGTCACCCAGTTCGGAGCCGAGCTGCACCTAAAGTGCGCATCCCGGAGAAATGATTTCGTTGCCCGCCCATACGCCTGTGACGGCTGGTTTGCCAGCGGTCAAATGCAACTCAATTGATGTGCGGATAATTTTTTCCCGGCGCGACGGCCGGGATGATGAGGCATGCTTCGTTTCGAGTGCGGCCCTTGTTGGATTATTGCGCAGGCTTATGGGACAGCGTTGCTGTCCAAAATACTCGCTTCCGTAAAACGATCAAGTAGTTTGCCTGTTTGGTGACCGGTCACCGCGGTTGCAGCCCATTTCTCAGGCAGCAAGGGAAGCGCATTGGTGAGCGGCAGATTGGCCTTGCCGGAAGTTCAGGCAGTAGATCGGCGGCACAGGTAGATGAAGCACCGCCGACGGCACGGAACTATTGACGGTTCTCGCGGTTCTGCGGCGGGGGCGTCAATGGAGGATCCCTCTCATGTTCTTGCGTGTCGACAAGCTGCAGATCGAGCTGCCGCCCCCTGCGCGGCAGGACCAGAACGCTGCCGCTGCCCTACAGGAACTGCTGGGTGGCAAATACGGCGAGATGTCCACGCTCGGAAATTACCTGTTCCAGAGCTTCAACTTCAGGTCCAAAAGCAAGCTGAGGCCGTTCTACAGCCTTGTGGCCGCAATCACTGCCGAGGAACTCGGACACGTCGAGCTCGTCAGCAACGGCGTCGCCATGCTGGCGAACGGTCCGGATGAGCCCGACCGCGATGCAGCCGGTCCGGCCGATATTTCGGATGCACCGTTCGAGATGATGAAGGACGCGCGGCTGGCGGCGGGCTTCTTCTCGCACGGCGGCGGCTCGGTGCCGATCGATTCGAACGGCCTGAGCTGGAACAAGGACTTCGTGACCACGACCGGCAACGTGATCTTCGACCTCCTGCACAATTTTCACCTCGAATGCGGCGCGCGCCTGCACAAGCTGCGCGTTTATGAATCGCTGACCGACCCGACCGGCCGCGAGGTCTGCGGCTACCTGCTGGTCCGCGGTTCGGTACATGCTCACGCCTATGCTCTGGCGCTGAAGAAGATCACCGGTGTCGAAATCGAGAAGATGCTGCCGACGCCGAACATCCCACTCGGCAACATTCCCGAATGCCAGAAATACCTCGCTGAAGGCTCGCACCGCCGGCTCTACACCTTTAGCCCCGACGACTATCGCGAGATCGCCGGAATCTGGGGCAATGGCGAAGTGGCGCTGCCGGATGATCCCCCCGGCGAGCTCGAGGTTGTCGAGGGGATGCCGGACGGCGGTAAGATCCAGGAGCTCGTTGGAGAACCGTCGGCTTTCACGCCGGACTACGCGCCGGAGGAAATGTTCGAGATCGCGGAGAAGCTCTACAAGAAGTCGCGGTAGGAATTTGCCTAGAACTGCCACCGTCGTTCGTCATTCGCCGGCGGCTGAGGAGAGAAAGCGGCGCGCCCGGCACCTATTCCAGGTCCTGGGCGCGCCATTTTTCGAGGAGGATTCCCTTGGCGTCCCGCACTTCATCCAGTGCATGGCGGATGCAACGGCGGGCCTCGTCGAGTTCTTCATCGTTGAGGCGGAAAACCAGGCCCTGCGCGGTAATGAGCAGCCCCTCGATGTCTTCCAGCCGTGCCAGGTTGTCTGCGTGATAGTTGGACATGAGCGACTCCGTTTTCACGAACGCCGCCTCCTGCCCTTGGTTCCTGAAATTACGTACCTCTCTTGCAGTACGTTCAGAGCGTGATCGCCGACAGGCTTTCCGGATCGAGCTTGAGATCGATCAGCAGCGGACCACGGCGCGAGCGGACGGCCTCGACCGCCTGATCGAGATCCCCTTCCCCGCGTACTGTAATGCCTTGTCCGCCCAGCGCGACTGCCACCGGCGCTAGGTCAGGCCAGTGGAGCAGCGACAGCGATGGGTCCATCTGCTTGCGGCGGAACTGCACGTATTCGGCGCCATAGCCGTTGTCGTTGCAGACGATGACGATCAGGTCGAGCTTTTCCCGCACCGCCGTGACGAACTCGACGAGACCGCCATTCATGAAGCCACCGTCGCCGACGACCAGCACGGTTGGCCGGCCCTTTGCGGCAACCGCCGCACCAATCGCCTGCCCCATGCCGAGGCCGATGCAGGCAGAGTTGACCGTGTGAACATAGGACCGTGGGCCGGGCGCGTGCATCGTCTTCCAGCCCTCAACCATGAAGCGACCACCGTCCTGCACCACGACGCGATCTTCCGGGATTGCCTCGGCGATGCGCAGCAGCGCGGTCCGCACGTCGACCGTGCCAGGGGCGTTCTCCTTCGACAGGTATGGCTGGATGCGGCCCGCGGCGATCTTTTCCCGGAGTTCGTCGGAGCGGAAGCCGGATGCGGGGATCTCGGCAAGATCCAGCAGCTCGACGAAACGGTCGGCCGTCAGCGCCGGATCGCCGACGACAGCAGCATCGACGTCGCGGTTGCGGGCAACCTCGCTGCGCTCGAGGTTGACCTGGATGACGCGCTTACCCTCGAGATAGGCGCCATGCGCCGCCGTGTACTTGTTGAGGCCGGCGCCAAAGGCGATGATGCAGTCGGCCTTGCCGATCGTCTCGGAGGCGACATCGGTCGCAAGCGTGCCAAATACGCCGAGATTGAATGGCTCGCCGCGGAACAGGCCGCGTGCCTTTAGCGTCGTCGCCAGCGGCGCGCCAACGCGCTCGGCAAGGCGGATGAGGGCCGCGCGAGAGCGCTCATCGCCGGCGCCGCGACCTGCGAGCACGATCGGCGCGCGGGCCGAGGCGATGATGCCGACGGCATTATCGAGGTCTTCGCTTTCGGGAACCACGCCCCGATATTCAGGAAGATGCAGCGAGATGCGCCGGTACTCGACCTCCTGCCACTGGAAGTCGGCCGGCATGTTGAGAACGATCGGGCGGCGTTCGATCTGCGCGCGGCGGAAGGCGACAATCATGTCCTCCGCCAGCGTCTGCGGCGAGCGCTGCTGTTCGAAGCCCGCGCCGGTAGCGAGCACATGCTCGCGCTGCGGCACGTTCTGGAAGTTGTCCTTGTCGGTGACCGGGGTATCGCCCGCCAGCAGCACCATCGGCGTGTTCGCCTTTACGCCCTCGACGAGCGCAGTAATGGTATTGGTGAGGCCCGGACCGTGCGTGACCGTGGCAACGCCGACCTTACCGGTGACCTGCGCGTAGCCCAGTGCCATCAGGACCGCGCCGCACTCATGGCTTGCCGAGACATAGTGGCCGCCGCAGTCGCGAACGAATGAATCAGCCATGAAGAGATTTGCATCGCCGATCAGACCGAACATCGTGTCGACGCCAAGGTCTGCAAGGTACCTTGCGGTCGCCGCCCAGACGGTCACTGTCGTGCTGCGCATCTCGTGCATGAAAATTCCCCTCCGCGTGCAATGCCCTTGCGGCAACTCCTCCGCCGCATCCTTCGCTTAGCTGAGCGGGCAAGTCTGTGCAAACCGGTATTCCTTGATTGAAACCGCAGCGCCGCCCTTCGAATGAGGACCCACACAACCAAATGGATGCACGTTATCGATTGCAGTTATTTGCAACTATCCTAGTGTGCCTGCAGACTACCAGTTGAAGGGGATCTTCCATGTCCGCCAAACCCGACGTGACCGGCATCTACGACTCGCGCACCGGCTCGATCCAATATGTCGTCGCCTGCCCGGAAACGCGGAAGTGCGCCATCATTGATCCCGTGCTCGACTTCGACGAGAAGTCCGCATCGACCGCCACGCTGAACGCGGACAAGATCCTCGCTCTGGTCGCCGAGCATCGTTACGAGGTCGAGTGGATCCTCGACACTCATCCGCACGCCGACCATTTCTCCGCCGCAAGCTATCTGAAGGAAAAGACGGGCGCGCCGATCGCCATCGGCGAGAAGGTGCGTGATGTCCAGAAGCTCTGGAACGGCTTCTACAACCGGCCGAATGCACCGGCCGATGGCTCCCAATGGGACCGGCTCTTCGCCGATGGCGACGAGTTCAGCGTCGGCAACATCCCGGCGCGGGTGATGTTCTCGCCGGGGCACACGCTCGCCTCCATTACCTACGTCATTGGCGATGCCGCTTTCGTCCACGACACGCTGTTCATGCCGGACAGCGGCACGGCGCGCGCTGACTTCCCCGGTGGCTGCGCACGTCAGCTCTGGAACTCGATCCAGGACATTCTTGCCCTGCCGGACGAGACCCGCATCTTCACCGGCCATGACTACCAGCCCGGCGGGSGCGAGCCGCTGTGGGAATCGACTGTGGGCGAGCAGAAGGCAAAGAACATTCACATCTCGGTCCACAAGACCGAAGAGGCCTACGTCGCCGCCCGCGAGGCACGCGACAGGACCCTGCCGATGCCGAAGCTCATCCTCTACGCGCTGCAGATCAACACCAATGCCGGCCGTCTGCCGGAGCCGGAAGACAATGGGGTGCGTTACCTGAAAGTGCCGATGAACCTGTTCCCGAACGCGAAGTGGGATTGAAGATGGCGGAGCTGCTTTCCTGCGAGACTGCCAACTTGCAGGCGCGGATCGACGAGGCTTCGGCGTTCCTCAAGAAGCTGTCGAACGCGGACCGCTTGCTGGTCTGCTGCGCGCTGTGCGATGGCGAGCGTTCGGTGCGCGAGCTGGAGGACCTGCTGGGCATTCGCCAGCCGGGCCTGTCGCAGCAGCTCGCCGAGCTGCGCGAGGCGGGGCTCGTCTCCGCCCGCAAGGCGGGAAAGCAGGTCTTTTATCAACTGGCAGACCCGCGCGTGAGCCGCTTCATCTCCACGATGCACGACCTGTTCTGCAGCTAAGCGGCCCAACTTATCCACCACCATGGGCGCCGACCTAGGCTTTTGCCGGTCAACAGGAACGGCGCATCATGGAAGAAACCTCCAACCTCAACCTCCCCTACATCATGCCGTCACAAGCGCAGAAGCATGTGACGCATAACGAAGCTCTCGTGCTGCTCGATGCAATCGTGCAGCTGGCGGTGAAAGCACGTGATCTGACGGACCCGCCCGAAAGTCCGGCTGACGGCGAGCGCTACCTGGTCCCCTCCTCCGCGACCGGTGCCTGGGCGAGCTGGGAAAACGCCATCGCTCTTCGCCTCGACGGTGGCTGGCGGCGGATAGGTCCGTGCACCGGCTGGATCGCCTGGGTCAGAGATGAGGACACGTTCGTCGTCTTCGACGGCGAAGAATGGGTCGATCTCGGCGAGACACTGGGAAGCATCCAGCATCTGGAAAAGCTTGGGTTGGGCACGGCAGCGAACGGCGAGAATCCATTCGCGGCAAAGCTCAACAAGGCACTGTGGACCGCCCTCGCCTCGAGCGAAGGCGGCGACGGCGACCTCCGCTACACGCTGAACAAGGAAGCCTCAGGCAACGTCCTGTCGCTGCTGATGCAGTCTGGCTGGACCGGCCTTGCGGAATTCGGCCTCGTCGGTGACGACGACCTTTCGTGCAGGGTTTCCGACGATGGCGAGGCCTGGCGCGAGGGCTTTCGCGTCGACCATGTGACCGGGCAAATGAGCTTTCCGAACACGCCGGCGGTCGATGCGCTGAGTTTGATCACGGGAACGGCCGGCTCGTTTGCGCGCTATGACGGCGCGGGTGAAGCGACAATGCAGCCGATTGTCGGTACGGTGGCGCAGAGCGGCGGCGTGCCTACCGGCGCAATCGTTGAGCGGGGCTCCAACGCGAGCGGCACCTACATCCGCTTCGCCGACGGCACCCAGATCTGCCACCACCGTGCAGCGCCCACCATCGCCATCGATATTGCCTTCGGCGGCGGCTACCGATCAGCGCCGCAGACGTGGACGTTCCCGGCAACGTTCGCGACCGGCAGCACGAATGAGATCATCGTACAGGGCAGTGCCGGGGCGGTATCGCATTCGGTTCAGGCGGTTGCGACCAGCGAAACCGCAGCCGTCTGGTACCACATGCAGCCGGGATCGGCTTCGGCCGAGGAACGTCCGGCGACCCTGCTGGCAATCGGGCGCTGGTTCTAGGCCTGAGCGACGGCTTCCGCTGCGGCCAGGTCACGCTTCTGGCCGTCGCGGTCGTATTCGGGGACGATGTGCTGCAGCAGCTCGAGCGCGCGGGTTGCATCCTCGCTGCCAGCACATGCGCTGATCTCGACCAGCGTCCGCTCGAGCAGTTCACGGTCGATCACGCGCGGCGAGGCAATGACATAGCCCTCTTCCGTCCGCTCGTCCGGCACCTCCGAGGGATCGAACAGCTCCTCGTAGAGCTTCTCGCCCGGGCGCAGGCCCGTATAGACGATGTCGATGTCGACGCGTGGGCGGAAGCCGGCCAGCCGGATCATGCGCTCGGCGAGGTCAGCGATGCGCACCGGCTTGCCCATGTCGAGCACCATGATCTTGCCGCGGCCGTTGCCGATCGACATGGCGTGCGCCGAGGCGTGCAGGACGAGACGGACCGCCTCCGGGATCGTCATGAAGTACCGCACGATGTCCGGATGCGTGACGGTAACCGGACCGCCGGCGGCGATCTGTTCGCGGAAGCGCGGCACGACGGAGCCGTTGGAGCCGAGCACGTTGCCGAAGCGCACGGTGCGGAAGCGCGTGCCGTTCGACTGGATGTCGAGTGCCTGGCAATAGGTCTCGGCCGCACGCTTGGTCGCGCCCATAACGCTCGTGGGATTTACGACCTTGTCGGTCGAAATCATCACGAAGGTCGAAACGCCGGAGTCCAGTGCAGCATCCGCGACATTCTTGGTGCCGAGGACGTTGGTCTTGATCGCCTCAAGCGGGTTGGCCTCCATCATCGGCACGTGCTTCAGCGCCGCCGCGTGGAAGATGACGTCCGGCTTCAGCTCATCGACCAGCCGGAAGACGCGGGTGCGGTCGCGCACGTCGAGGTAGCGCGCGAGGAGGTCGAGGTCAGGACAGCTATCCCGAAGCTCGGTGTCGAGTGTGAACAGCAGGAACTCGGAGCTGTCGGTGATGATCAGCTTGCTCGGCTGGATCGCGGCGATCTGGCGGCTGAGTTCCGAGCCGATCGACCCGCCGGCGCCGGTGACCAGCACCACACGGTCCTTGATGAGCTCGGCGACCCGGTCGAGATCGGTCTTGACCTCGGGACGCTCCAATAGGTCCTCGATCTCGATCGGCTTCGGCTCGAGCAAGAAGTCGCTGGTGACTTCCGAAATCGCTGTGACATCCGGAATGCGCGAGACCTTGAGGCCGTTGTCGTTGGCAACCTCGAGAATCTGAGATAGGCGCTGTCGTGACGGGTTGGTCTCGGTGACGACCAATTCGTGGATCGTAACGCCCGGCCGGTTGATCTTCTCCAGCACCGCCGGCAGGTCGGCGAGGCTTCCGAGTACAGGAACGCCGCGCATGGTGCGGCCGTGCGTACGCTGCGTATCGTCGACTATGCCGACAACGGCGAAGTTGCCGGTGCGGCGGGCGGCGCGCAGAAAACTCTCGGCCTTGTCGGTGTAGCCGCACAGAAGAACGGTTCGCTGATTGGGCGAGGCATGCGAAAGAATGCCGGGCAGCTGCAGCGATCCCTCGACCATCAGGCGGTAGGCAAGCCGCGAGCTGCAGAAAAGCACGACGATGTAGATGAAGGTGAGGATCGGCACGGAGCGCGGCAGATATTCGCCACGCGTCAGCAGGAACGCGCCGATGGTGAAGATGACCACAGACAGGGCCGCGGCCTTGGCGATCGTGATGAGGTCGGGGATCGAAACGTAGCGCCACGAGCCGCGATACGGCTTGAAGATGATGAACGCAATCGAAGCCGCGGCGGCAAAGCCCAGGAACTTTTCCGGCTGGCCCGGAATGTAGGAGACGCGCGGGTAGCCGTAGGCTGTCAGATACGCCGCGCAGATCGAGAAGAGCGCAACACAAAGATCAAACGCAAAGCTCGCCGCATCGCGAAATATTGGGTGTGACCTTAGGGCTACAAAGAATCGCGTCACGGCCAACGGTCATTCCCGAGGAACTGGAACCTGCGAACGCACCGTCTGGACTGGCAACGGCTCGTCCGCACAATATGATCTGCACCCCGCAGTCATGCGGCCATGCACTGTACTGCATTTGGCCGCATCTTGTTACCACGCGAAGGGAGTAGCCCACAGACGTCGGCATTTCTTCGGCGCAGGTGCAGATCGCTCTTCATAGCGATCCGCGTGACTGAAACAAGGCAGAAGCTCCCGACGCGGTGCCTCTTTCAACGAAAGCTATGCGGCTGGCGGCGCAGGCCGCGCGGTTTCTCGCGGCAGAACTTTGGCGAATACTGGTTCAGGCAGACGGCGCCAGATCAGCCAGCTGATGATCGCCACCAGCCCCATGCCGGGGATTACCGACGCCAGCGCGATCACCGGATCGCCGATCAGGACGGCGGCAACGCCACCGGCAAGCCCGCCACCGATCTGCAGGAAGCCCGCCAGCGCACTTGCGGCGCCCGCCATATGCGGGAACGCGGCGAGTGACGCGGTCGACATTGCCGGCATGATGAAGGCTGCACCAAAGACGAAGAAGGCGATGGGACCCATCACCGAGATGTAGGTCGGCGGCGCTAGGCGAAGGCCAATCGCCAGGAGCACGCAGCCGAGCGCGATCGAGGCCAGACCGACAGGAACGAGCGAAGAGGCGCTGAAACGCTTTAACGCTGAGCGCACGACGATCGTGCCCGTAAAGAAGCTGAGCGAATGAGCAAGCATGCCGATGCCGAACTGGGTCGGGGACAGCCCGACGCGGTTCATCAGCACGAACGGCAGGATGGTTGTCAGGGTGAAAAACGCGCCCATGCTGCCGGCCATCACCATGGACGCAGACATGAAGTAACTATGCTTCAGCAGAGTTGCGTAGGAATGGACCAGCGCCTTCGGCCGGATGCGGGAGAGATCGCGCCCGACCGTTTCCACCAGAAACAGTTTGACCGCAACGGCAACCACGACGCCGAGCACCAGCATCACCGCAAACACCGCCTGCCAGCCGAACAACTCGAGGATGAAGCCGCCAAAGGTCGGCGCAAGCGCCGGCGCGATGCCCATGATCATGCCGATCGTGTTCATGATCCGGGCCGAGGTCTCGCCCGTGAACAGATCTCGGACGATCGCGCGGGAAATGGCGATGCCGGCAGATGCGCCGATGCCCTGCAGGAAGCGCGCGGCAACCAGCAACTCGATCGACGGCGCAAACAGCGAGGCGAGCGAGCCCAGCCCATAGACGGTGACGAAGAACAGGATCACCGGCTTGCGCCCAAGCCCGTCCGAGACCGGACCGCAGATCAGCTGCGTGATCGCGAAACCGATGAAATAGGAGATCAGCGTCATCTTCACCGCCGACTCCGAAACACCGAATACGACAGCGAGCTCCGGCATGGCGGGCGTAAACAGCACCAGCGACGACGGACCAAGCACGACGATCAGCGCGCAGATCAGGCTGACACGACGCTCGCTCATCAGCTGTGCGGGCGGCTTGGGAGACTGGATGTTCATGCAGATGCTCCCTTGCCGCAGTCCTGCCGCATGTCGAGGAGCGCGCGCTGGATGCGCTTTAGCCCCGCACGGAACTGGGCAAGCTCTTCGGTGGAAAAGCTCGCGGTCATGTCGCTGCGCATCTCGACGCTGACGCGCATAATCTCGTTGAGCACGGGCTCCGCAGCGTCGGTGACCTGCACGATCTTGGCGCGGCGGTCGCGCGGATCCGGTTCACGACGGATCAGCCCGCGCGCTTCCAGGCGATCGAGATTACCGGAAAGCGTCATGGGATCGACTCCCATCCGCTCGGCGATCACGGTCTGGCGGCTGGCTTCTCCGTGCGCCGCGTGCAGCAGCGTGCGCGCCTCTGCGGGCGTCAGCTCGAGCCCCGTTGCGATGATGCGGCGTTCGAGTTCCCCGCGCAGCAGGCGGGAAACATCCGTCAGCAGAAAACCAAGCGCGTCGGGGTCCGGTTTCGTCAACATAGTAAGCAAGCCTTATTATCTGGCCTGCTTACTGATGCGTTACGCGTACGTCAAGCGCGCCTCAGGATGCCTTGCGCCGGACAGGACTCTGCTCTGGGCCGCGCCGATGAGCGATGGACTTGCGGAGGTCGTGGCGGGCAAGCCGCGCCTCCCACGCTAGTGCGTCCGACACGATCCGGTCGAGATCGTCATGCTGCGGCTTCCAGCCCAGCTCCCGCATCGCCAGTGACGGGTCGGCAATGACCGTCGGCATGTCACCCTCCCGCCGGCCGCTATAGACGACCGGAAAATCCATGCCGGACATGCGGCGGACGGAATCGATGAGTTCAAGCACCGAAAAGCCGCGGCCGTAGCCGCAATTGGCTACGAGGTTGGAGCCGCCTGCGCGCAGCCGCTTCAGCGCCAGCAGGTGTGCCTCGACCAGGTCGGCGACATGGATGAAGTCGCGGATGCAGGTGCCATCGCGGGTCGGATAGTCGGTTCCGAATACCGATATCGCTGGCCGCTTCCCTAGTGCCGTTTCGCAGGCAACCTTGAGCAGGTGCGTCGCGCCCGGCGTCGACTGGCCGGTCCGGCCCAAGGGGTCGGCGCCCGACACGTTGAAGTAGCGCAGGCTCGTATAGGTGAAGCCATGCGCGGCGGCGGCATCGCGCAGCATCATCTCGCTCATCAGCTTCGACATGCCGTAGGGCGTCTCGGGGCGCAGCGGCGCATCCTCGCGTACTGGATCCGACCCAGTCGCTCCATAGACGGCAGCGGTCGAGGAGAAGATGAAGTGGCGCACGCCGCCCCGTACCGCCGCCTCGATCAGCGTGCGCGTGTTGGCCGTGTTGTTGAGGTAGTAGCCGAGCGGATCGGTGACGGACTCGGGCACCACCACCGACCCCGCGAAGTGGAAGATCGTCTCGATCTCGTGCTGGTCGATGATCGCTGCAACAAGGTCGAGATCGCCGACGTCGCCGACGATCAGCTTTGCAGCCGGCGCCACCGCCCAATCAAAGCCAGTGGACAGCCGGTCGAGCACGACGACGCGTTCGCCCGCGTCGAGCAATGCCCACACCATGTGGCTGCCGATGTAGCCCGCCCCGCCAGTAACGAGAACCGTCATTGTTGCCTGACCCTGCCCTGCGTCTTGTTATTGACGGCGACGCTACGGGCGTGAGGGTTATCAACGTGGAAAGCCGGTAGAACTACCTGTTGGCAGGGTAAAACGCTGGATTCCGGCACCGATAAAATGCGAACTATCCTGTAAAGAACTGCATGCCGGAGGCCCTTCAATGACAATCAACAGCGGAAGCGGCATCCACCACGTCACGCTGATTACCCGCGACGTGCAGGCAAATGTCGACTTCTACGTTGGCTTCCTGGGACTGCGTCTGATCAAGCAGACCGGTGGCTACGAGGACAGCCTGCAGCTGCACCTGTTCTACGGTGACCGGCTCGGCTCGCCCGGAACCGTCGTCACCTTCTTCGTCTGGCAGGATGGTGCGCCGGGCCGGGTCGGCACCGGTCAGGTGTCGGAGATCGCCTTTGCTGTTCCCGCCACCTCGATCGGCGAATGGATGACGCGCGCGCTGACCGCGGGCGTGCCCATGGAGCGCCCTTCCCGCGAATTCGGCGAGCCGGTGCTGCGCCTGAAAGATCCAGACGGCATCATCGTCAAGCTGGTCGGCGCCGACCTGCCCTCACCCGCGCCGTGGGGCGATGCCGCCACCGCAATCCGTTGCATCCGCTCGGTCACCATCCTCACCGAGACCGGAGAAGAAACCGCGGCCTTCGTCTCCCGTTTTGGCTACCTTAAGGCGGCAACGGAAGGCGCGATCACCCGCCTGGTCTCCGACACCGATGCCGTGGATGTCCGCGATGTCGCGGGCTATGTACCCGGCATCCCCGGAACCGGAACCGCAGACCACGTCGCCTTTCGCGCAGCGGATGTAGATGCAGTGAGAAAAGCGGAAGCGGAGTTCGCGAAGCTGAACTCCTCGCCGACCAACTTCCACGATCGCAAGTACTTTTCCTCGCTCTACGTCCGCGAGCCCGGCGGCACGCTGATCGAGCTCGCAACAGACACGCCGGGCTTTACCGTCGATGAAGCCCCCGAACACCTGGGCAAGACGTTGCTGGTGCCGCCTCACGACGAGGAGCGGGCCGAGGACATCCGGGTAATGCTCCCGCAGTTCGGTATGCCTGGCGAGCCCCGCCCTCCCCGGCGCGACCTGCCCTTCGTGCATCGATTCTACACGCCCGAAGACCCGAACGACGACACGATCATCGTCCTGCACGGCTCGGGCGGCAACGAAGCCGACCTGATGCCGCTTGCCCACCGGATCGCGCCGCGCGCGACGATCCTTGGCGTACGCGGCCGCGCAACGGAGGAAGGCTCGGCGCGCTGGTTCCGCCGCTTCTCGATGACGAGCTTTGATCAGGCCGACATCCGCTCGGAGGCAGAAGCCTTCGCTGCCTTCATCGAAGGCGCCATCTCCGGCTACCGGCTCGACCCGGAACGTATCACCGTTGCCGGCCTCTCGAACGGCGCCAACTTCGCCGCTGCCATCATGGCGCTGCACCCCAGCCTCATCCGCAGGGCGATTCTCCTGCGCGCCATTCCGGTGCTTGAGGAACTACCCGAAACGGATCTCTCTGGCACCAGTGTCCTGATACTCAATGGCAGAGACGATCCCTTCGCCCGCAGCACCCCGCAGCTGGCTGACTGGTTCCGCCGCTCCGGCGCATTGCTGGACGTGAAGGAAGTTGCGGGCGGCCATAGCCTTACGGAAGCCGACTCAGCCGCAGCAAGGGCGTGGTTTGACGCCGCGACATCTTGAGGAATTCTCAACGCATGGTCAGTTGAGGGACCAATTTCAAGCTTGAAGTTGTGGATTATCCAGCCGCCGGCGATTCCCCGCTAGCGAATGGCTTCCCGCGTGCAATGCTATGTGTTCGGGCAATGCGCCTGATTGACACGTGGGTAATCAACACCCGGGGGATACGGCATGTTGGAAAAGTTTTTTGACCTGAAGGGCCACGGTACGACCGTGCGCACCGAGGTCGTCGCAGGGTTAACGACCTTCCTGACGATGGCCTATATCATCTTTGTGAACCCGAATATTCTGTCGGCCGCTGGCATGGACCAGGGCGCGGTATTCGTGGCGACCTGCTTGGCCGCGGCGATCGGTTGCCTGATCATGGCGCTGCTGGCGAACTGGCCCGTGGCCATGGCCCCCGGCATGGGCCTCAATGCCTTCTTCGCCTTCACGGTCGTCGGAGCGATGGGCTTCACCTGGCAGCAGGCGCTTGGCGCGGTCTTCATCTCGGGCATCATCTTCCTGATCCTGACCGTCACCGGCATTCGCCGCTGGCTGATCGAAGGCATCCCGACCTCCATGCGCAGCGCCATCGCTGCCGGTATCGGCCTCTTCCTCGGAATCATCGCCCTGCAGGGCTCAGGCATTGTCGTCGACAATCCGGCGACGCTCGTCGGCCTCGGTGACCTGACCCAGACCTCGACGCTGCTTGCGATCCTCGGCTTCTTCATCATCGCCGGCCTCGACGCCCTCAAGGTCCGCGGCGCGATCCTGATCGGCATTCTTGCCATCACCATCATCTCGATGCTTCTCGGCGTGAACAGCTTTGGCGGCCTCGTCTCCGCTCCGCCGAGCCTGATGCCGACGCTGTTCCAGCTCGACATCGCCGGCGCCCTTGGCTACGGCCTCCTCCAGGTCGTGCTCGTCTTCGTCCTCGTCGAGGTGTTTGACGCGACCGGCACCCTGATCGGCGTTGCCAAGCGCGCAGGCCTGCTGAAGGACGGCCCGACCCACGAGGACAAGCGCCTCGGCCGCGCCCTGTTCGCCGACAGCCTCGCCATCACCGGCGGCTCGCTGCTCGGCACCTCGTCGACCACCGCCTATGTCGAAAGCGCCTCGGGCGTGCAGGCAGGCGGCCGCACCGGTCTCACCGCTCTCGTCGTCGGCGTCCTGTTCCTGCTGGCCCTGTTCTTCGCGCCGCTGGCTGGCTCCGTCCCGGCCTACGCGACCGCCCCGGCGCTGCTCTACGTCGCCGTGCTGATGGCGCGTGAGCTGGTCGACATCGACTGGAATGACGTGACCGAGACCGCTCCGGCGGTGCTGACGGCCATCATCATGCCGTTCACCTACTCGATCGCCAACGGCCTCGCGGTCGGCTTCATCAGCTACGCTGTCCTGAAGACCATCAGCGGCCGCTTCCGTGAAGTGCACCTCGCCACGTGGCTGGTCGCCATCCTGTTCGTCATCCGCTTCGCCTTCCTGAGCGAATAAGCGGGTAAGAGAGGCACACAAACAAAGAGCCCCCGGTCCGCAAGCGCCGGGGGTTTTCTTTGTCAGCCAGGGGCGCACAGGACAACACAACGCACACGCAGCTGCGCCAGTGACATGGCCGTGAAACGGCTGACCGATGCCAACCGCGCAAAAGCAATATTTTCAAGGATTTAGGATGGAGCGGGTAGCGGGAATCGAACCCGCGTATTCAGCTTGGAAGGCTGCTGCTCTACCATTGAGCTATACCCGCGACAGCACTGTCATCTATTGAACTGAACGAGAGTCGTCAAGACGATCAAGGCGCTGAACCGTCAGGGAAATGCCGGCCCCCTCGCCGATTCCGCTGCGGTACCTGCAGCAAGCTCCCCAGCAATTGTCAGCGCTGCTCGTGCTCGCGTAAATGCACCGTCCTTTTCGAATCGTGCGCCGGCGCAGTCCCGCCGTCCGCACCCCAAGAGTCAATTGCATGAAAGCGCTGGAACTTCTGATTGAGCGGACCATTCTTTCCGCCCGCTGGCTGCTGGTCGTCTTCTATATCGGCCTCGCAGTCGCCCTTGGCCTTTACGCCATCTCGTTTCTCTACAAGCTGTCCAAGGTCGCCACGAACCTCTTCACCTTCGACGAATCGGGGATGATTCTCGCCATGCTCGGCCTGATCGACGCGGCACTCGTCGCAAGCCTGATCGTGATGGTGATGATCTCGAGCTACGAGAACTTCGTCAGCCGTTTCGACGTGGTCGACAATGACAGCATCTCCTGGCTGGGCAAGCTCGACTCGGGCAGCCTGAAGATCAAGGTCGCCTCGTCCATCGTCGCGATATCGTCGATCCACCTTCTGCAGATCTTCCTCAACGGGCAGAACTACGAGGAGACGCAGCTCTACTGGGCGACGGTCATCCACATCGCCTTCGTCGTGTCCGCCGTGATGCTCGGCGTCCTCGAGAAGATCAGCAAGGGCAAGCACTGATTCGGCAGAATCACCTCAAGCGGCGTCGGGAAACCGGCGCCGCTTTTTTTCCGTGCCAGTTGCATAAACAGGCTCAAACTGCTGAGCGCGTTGCAAAAACCAGATTATGGGGGATCTGACGAGACGGCCACCTGGCCGTCGTCTTCGCGGGCATCCGGATCGTAGTGGTGGAGGGAGTTGGATTTGAACCAACGTAGGCATAGCCAACGGATTTACAGTCCGTCCCCTTTAACCACTCGGGCATCCCTCCGTACTACGTCGGAGCCATGCGAAGAGGCTTCAGGCGACTTCGGCGGCGAAGCGAAGCGCTTCGTTCGAAGTTGCGTGGGCCTTATGGCGTCAGCGGGCGCGCCTGTCAACAGGGGCCTGAAGCATTTTTCAACAGTATCCAACGTCCCCTTGCGGGGCTATAGAACGCGCATGACAAAGGACGCCAAAACCCCCTCGCCCAAGGATAGCCACTACGCCCGCCTGCGTCGCGAATTTCGCGATCGCAACAAGGAATCGACGAAGGCCGATGACCGCTCGGTGCGTCTCTACGGCCTTCATACCGTGCGTGCCGCGCTCGACAATCCGAGGCGCAAGATCAGCCGCATGCTGGTCACCCGCAACGCGCTGGCGCGGCTGGAGCTCAGGGAGCCGCTATACTTCCCCTTCCCGGTGGAAATCGTTGAGCCGCGCGCGATCGACAAGCTGGTGGGCGAAGACGCGGTCCATCAGGGCGTGATGATCGAAGCCGAACCGCTGACGCCCAAGCGCCTCACCGCGCTTGGCGAGACGCAGCTGGTGCTGGTGCTTGATCAGGTGACCGACCCGCATAATGTCGGCGCGATCATGCGCTCGGCAGTCGCTTTTGGCGCCGGCGCGCTGATCACCACGGCCCGCCACAGCCCGGCCGAGACCGGCGTGCTGGCCAAGTCGGCTTCCGGTGCGCTCGAGCACATCGACCATATCGAGGTGCGCAACCTTGCCGACGCGCTGGGCGAGCTTCACAAGGCAGGCTTCGAGACGATCGGGCTTGATTCGGAAGGCCCAGCGGAGCTCGAAAAGACGTTCTCCGGCAGCAAGATCGCGCTGGTTCTTGGCGCCGAGGGCAAGGGCCTGCGCCAGAAGACCCGCGAGACGGTCACGGCTCTCGCTCGTCTCGACATGCCGGGCGCCATTCGCTCGCTCAACGTTTCCAACGCGGCTGCCGTGGCGCTCTACGCAGCGAGACGGCATCTGGTCGGGTAGCCGCTGGGGCGCGTGCCAAATGGCCGGCGCTCTTCGTCACCGCCCGGGCTTCGTAACCGTTCAGGCCTGGATGCCACGGTCAAGCCGTGGCATGACGATGGGAAAGGCTTGGACGCTCCCTCTACAACCTGATCGTTCCATGAACACGGGGATGGAAAGCACAGACGGTCGAGGTTGAGCCCTAACGTTAGCCATTCGTCATCCTCGGGCCAGCCCCGAGGATCCATTCCGGAACGCTTCAGGACTGCCAATGTCAGTGCCACTGCGGTGCCTGACGGCGCACCGGCCCTACCCTGCCACGCCTCCTATCCCCGCCACCTGGCTCAGATAGACCGCCAGCGCGACGAACACCGCGGCGACGCCGATGCCGCGCCAGTCGATCTCCGTGCCGCGCAAGTCGCGCGTAAGGCGAAACGCGACATAGGCCACGGCAAGCACAAGCAGAACGATCAGCAGAAGTCTCGGCACGGCAGTCCTCCCGGCGCGGGAAACATCCTCACGCCTGATCTAGGAAGGCTGCCGGGGGATTTTAAGCCCGCTGGCCGCGCAGGCGCTGTTCGGCCAGCTGCAAGTCGTTAGGGGTGTTGATGTTGAAGAACGGGTCGCCGTTGTCATCGGAGAATAATGCGCAGGCGGCGCCGTGGCGGTCGGCAAAGGCGCCGACGCGGCGCTGGCCGGCCTCGAGCTGCGCCCGCAGGTCATCGCGGACACGCACCGGCCAGAGCCCGAAGGTGGGGTGGCGGCGCAGCGAACCGTTCTCGTCGCGCGAGGCCGCAAGCGCGATCGGCACCATCTGGCTGGTCGCCTCCTCCGTCAGGCGCTCAACGAGATCGTGCGGGACGAAGGGTGTGTCGGCGGCAACGGTGATAATGTGCTCGTAGCCGCGTGCTGCGGCCCAGTCGAGGCCCGCCAGCACGCCCGCGAGCGGTCCCGGCCAGTCCTCGATCGTATCGGGAACGACTTCGAGGCTGAAATGGGCAAAGCGCGCAGCATCGCCGTTGGCGTTGAGGAGGATGACGTTCGTCTGCGGGCGAAGGCGTTCGATGATGCGATCAAGCAGCGTACCCTGGCCGAGCTGCATCAACGCCTTGTCGCCGCCGCCCATGCGCGTTGCGAGGCCGCCCGCAAGGATCAGCACCGGGATGTCCGGGCGTTTCAGCGTCTTCTGCTCTATGGTGGCCATCTGCTCCTCGGGTGCGGACGTAAGATGATCCTTCTGCCAGCACTTGGTTAAAATCTAGGCAGCCCGGGGCCGAACTTGAAGGGGCAAAAATAAAGCCCGGCGGAAGAACCGCCGGGCTTTAGGTGTTTGACGTGCAGAAGCAATCAGTCTTCGGTCTTGGCCGCTTCGATCAGCTTCTTGAAGTCGCCGAGGCCACCCATCTTCGCCTTCCAGGTCAGAAGCGGCGCATAGAAGCGCAGGTAGGCGAGCATAAGGATGATCGACAGGTAGAAGCACATCACGCCCATGTAGGTCGGGCTGAACAGGCGGTCATAACGGCCGTTCAGGATGATGGCGTTGTACCAGACGACGGCCGAGATCGGCATTGCAAACACGAGGCCGAGCGGAACGAAGCGGTTGAAGACCAGCATCAGGCCGCAGACGATTTCGAGCGTCTTGACGATATCGAACAGGCCGACCTCGATCATGGTGACGAGCATCTGCGAGGAGAGCGGCGTGTTGCCGACCGGCTGCGGGAAGATCGTCGGCAGGCCGAGCTGAGTCAGCCAGTAGGACGTGCCCGACATGATCATCCAGCCGCCGAGGTAGAGACGGCCACCCGTCAGCAGGATCTTGACGATGGTGCTAAGGTTCCAGTCGTAGGAAATCTGTTTCGACATTGGGCTAGCTCCTACTGCGCGATATAGCGCTGGATGTTGTCGATGCGGCCGCCGCGCGGGCCGATGTGGTAGACGTCGACGATCGTCTGCTCGGAACCGTTCACGGTGAGCTTGTGGACCGCGACGACCGTGCGGCCATCACCAATCAGCGGCTGCACGAGTTCGGACTTGGCGTTGACGCCATCGGCGAACTCGGGGAACAGATCCTTGTTGTACTCGGCATCCGAAGCGATGTACTCGCCGGCCGCGTAACCGCCCTTGCCGTTCTCGTAGACCTCGGCGCGGAAGTCGGTCAGCATGTGCTTCGGCATCTTGTCGAGTGCCGGACCCCACTGCCAGTTCGGGGCAATGTGCAGCTGGTAATAGATATTGCAGAGGAAGAGCGCAGCCACGACCAGCGAAATCGCGTAGAGCGTGCGCTCGGAAATTGTACGGGACCCAGACAAGTCCAACTCCTATTCTTGGGCGACGGCGAGCGTCTTGGGAGGACCCGCTCGCGGCTGCCAGTGCGAACGCCCGGCACGATGGCCGGGGCGAACTCATGAAAAAGTGTCGCTTGATAAGCCGCGCACATTTGTCGCGGACGGGCGCTCTTTAAGGCAGAAAACGGGCGCGCCCAACCAAAAAGCGGCGTTTCAGTGATGACGATACGTAAGGCGCTTGTGAATCGCACCCCCCTGTTTTGCGGCGGTCGTGACGCTTCAGAGCCGGCGCGGAACCCTTGGAATTCCCGGCTCGCAGTCGAGCGCGGCGCGATGGCAGCCACTTCGTAGGTGGTCTGCAGGAACCGCATCAGCGTTTGCTCTGGTTCAAGGCTGCGCCGCACCGCGTTGTAAGGCAGCAGAAACTCACCGAGTCGCTCGTCAAACCGCGCTTCCGCCGGCTCAACCCTGCGGGCGCTGAAGCCCTCAGGCGCGGGATACGCATAGGAATAAAACATCGCCTCGTCGACGCCGGAACCGCCTGGCCAGAAGCCGGCCGACGAAACCTCGTGGCTGTAGGCTTCCTGCGAGACGCTGTCCGGAAGTCCAGGAATTCCTCCCCGATGCAGCGGCGCGGATCGCCCGGAAAAGCGCGTGACGGCAAGGTCGAACGAGCCCCAGAACAGATGCACGGGTGAGACCTTGCCGAGGAAACCGGTGCGGAACTGCTCGAACACGCGCGCGACCAGCACCAGCGCTTGGTGAAACCGCTGGACTGCCTCGCCATCGTAAGGACGCTCTGCGTGATCCTCCGCAAAGGGAACCGGGTCCGGAAACTCGTTGGGCTTGCCATGCATCAGCGGCCGCCCGCCGACGGCGCGTATCGCATCGGCTGTCTCGGAATAGAACCGCGCCACGCTCATCGGCCGCAGCGGGAAGGTCTCGCGCGCACCGCCCTCCGCCTCGGCAACAAAGAGGTGGTCGCAGAAATCGAGGTTGATGGTGACGAGAACGTCGGCGTCAGGGATCGGGCCGGTCGTCAGACCGCGCGGGGTTACATAGAGCGTCGCATGCCATGAGTGATTGACCCAGGGCGTATGCGCGAAGCGGTACTTTCCCATGATCTGCGCCCACAGGTGCAGCGCAGTGCAGGTCTCTCGCCATTGAACATAGGCAATCTCAGGCCAGCGCTCCATTGCCTCTTATAGCAGTTTCGCGACCAAAGCGCGATCAGCCCCTCACCTGCTCTTGCGGCGGACAAGCGCGACGCTTTTCGCCTGCGCGTGAACCAGCTGGCCTTCGCGGAAGCCAAGGCTCTCCCACGACTTGCGGGTCACACGCGAGAGGATGCGACTGCCCGCACCATCTTCGCCGAGCCCAAGCACGGCAATGACCTCGTTTCCAGCTATCGTCGCTGAGAGAACGCGAGCCGGCAGGCTGTTCAGCAGCGTCGAGCCTTGCGGCGCCTGAGTCGCGAGGCTGACATCGCCGGCAGCGATCGTCAGGCGTTGGTGGCTGCCCCTCGCGGCTTGCTCCATCGGCACGAGGAACTCGCCTCCGGACACCTTCAGTGTCGCGAGGCCGTAGTCCGAGTCATACTGGTCGAGCACGGCATCGAGCGTCACCGCCGCTTGCCGGCCCGCAGCGAGCGGCAGCGAAGGATCAGCCTGCATGGCGCTGAGCGGCCCGGAGGCAAGCACCCGGCCATCGCGCATCAGCACGACATGATCGGCAAGCCTTTCGACCTCGGAAATATCGTGCGTGACGAGGATGATCGGGATCTTCAGGTTTGCATGCAGCGCCTCGAAATAGGGCAGCACTTCGTCCTTCGCCATGCGGTCGAGCGCCGACAACGGCTGCGCCAGCAGCGCCCGGCCGATCGCCACCCGCTGCCGCTCCCCGCCGGAGAGATTGTCCGGCATCCGGTCGACGAGATGGCCGATACCGAGCAGCTCGACAATCTCGTCAAACTGCGTGTGCCCGGGCGCGCCCTTCGCGCGGGCTTCGCCGTAGGTCAGGTTCCGGCGCACAGACAAGTGCGGAAAAAGGCTTGCCTCCTGGAACACATAGCCCAGAGCACGCCGATGCGTCGGCACGAAAGTTTGTTCGTCCTGCCAAACCTCGCCTCCGACGACAATGCAGCCTGGGATCCGGTTGAGGCCGGCAACGGCCCGCAACACCGATGTCTTGCCGCAACCCGAAGGCCCGAACAGCGCCGATATGCCGTACATCGGCAGCGCCGCATCGAAATTCAGCCGGAACAAGCCGAGCTGGCCGTCGAGCGAAATGTCGATCGTCGCGCCCGTCAAAACGTGCGTCTCCCCGACCGGCGCGCGAGCAGCGAGACTGTGAAGATGACGAGAAACGAGAAGACCAGCATGCCGAGCGACAGGATATGCGCCTCGCGCCAGCGCAGTGTCTCCACGAAGTCATAGATCGCGATCGACAGCACCTTCGTTTCGCCGGGAATGTTGCCGCCGACCATCAGGATGACGCCAAACTCGCCGACCGTATGGGCAAAGGCCAGCACCGCGCCGGTCAAAATGCCTGGCAGCGCCATCGGCAGCGCCACGCTCAAAAACGCGTCCCAGGGCGAAGCGCGCAGCGTTGCCGCAACCTCGAGCGGCCGCCGGCCCATCGCCTCGAACGAATTGCGCACCGGCTGGACCATGAAGGGCAGCGACGCGATCACCGAGCCGGCGACCAGCCCCTCGAAGCTGAAGGCGAAGGTGCGCAGGCCCACCAGCGGCCCGAGCCAGCCGCCAAGCCCCTGCGGCCCAAGCGCGACGAGAATGTAGAAGCCGAGCACCGTCGGCGGCAGGACGAGCGGCAGCGCGAGGATCGTTGCGATCACCTCGCGCCAGCGCGACGGCGTCCAGGCGAGCCACCAGGCAATCGGTATACCGATGATGAGCAACGCGAGTGTCGTGATGCCGGCGAGCTGGATCGTCAGCCAGATCGGCGACCACAGGTCCTGCGTCACGTCGTGCCTCCCGGATTTGCGCGGCCTCCTCGTCAGCGCGCGGTTGCGTAGCCGTACTTTTCGATGATTTCGGCCGCCGTGTCTCCCTTCAGGAACTCGATGAAGGCTGTTGCCGCTGGGTTATCCTCACCCTGCTTCAAAAGCACCGCATCTTGCCGGATCGGCGTGAAAAGCTCCTGTGGTACGACCCAGCGCGAGCCGCCGTCGCGCCGCGCCACCTGCCCCAGCGCAACGAAGCCGAGCTCGGCATTTCCGGTCTCGATGAACTGGAACGTCTGGGCGATGTTTTGGCCCTGCACCATCTTGGGCTGCAATGCCTCATAGACACCGAGCGACTGCATCGTCTCGACCGCAGCCTTGCCATAGGGCGCAGCCTCCGGATTAGCGAGGGCTATCTGCTGGAAGTTCCCCTCCTTCAGGACCTCCGGACCCGTCACGACGGCTGCATCCGGCGAATAGAGCACCAGCTGGCCGATCGCATAGGTGAAGACGCCGCCCTCGACGCCGTAGCCTTCGGCAACCGCCATTGCCGGGCGCACATTATCCGCCGACAGAAACACCTCGAACGGCGCTCCCTGCGTGATCTGGGCGAAAAGCTGGCCGGTGGCACCGAACGACAGCACCGCCTGATGCCCGGTCTCTGCGGCGAAGGCCCGGGCGATCTCATTCGCCGCATCGGTGAAGTTCGCGGCGACGGCGACATGGGTCCGATCAGCCTGGGCGAGACCGCCGCAGGCCAAGACGAACAAGATTGCAGAGAAGAAGATTCGCGACGTCACCCTCGCCTCGAACACTGTAAGAACTCAGGCAGACTACAGCCGAGATCGTCACCTTTGTCAGCCCGGGAAATAAAGGGAACGCCGTGAAAAAGCGAGGCTGAGTGCTGCGAAAGGGTTGCCCAACCGCCTCTATAAGAGAAACCGGAAAATCTCAATGAAATCCACGATTTGGGGCGAGATGGTGGGCCCGGAGGGACTCTTTTGTTAAATGTTTTCAATTACTTAGGCGATAACCTCCGAGAAATACCAACGAAAGTACCAACAGTTTGTACATGAAATGTTCATACCGCTTGGCGACCCGTTTGTGAAGTTCGTTGACGTATGGGCGATGGCTTACGATGAGGTCCATGGAGCGATCGGCCTTGGGTACAGCATCACGAATGTTCGCGGCGCAGGTGAACGGCTTGAGCGCAATATGCGACGCGAAAGCCGCCATTCGGCTGCCGCCCCCCCCCCCAGATCAGTCGTTCAAAGTTCACGGATGGCTTTTCCGAAAGTCGCCGCTCCTGGTGTACACGTCCATCGGCATGATCAGGGCCGGAAGCGGATAATCCGTTTTCGGATCTGCCTTGCGAATAGCTGAAGGGACGCGAGATTGCCCTGCCGCTGTCCGTTCCGGATCGCTTGTCCACATGTCGCGGTGCGAGCAAAGTTCCCACGGCTGCGTCTGGTAGCGATTTCGCCAAGCCGTAGCCTCTCAAGAAGAATGAGGGGCGTGAAGATCCTCCCCTCGCTGTGTCTACGCTGATGAAGGTTCTCACTCCGCGGCTAGATTCGGTATCCGGGGTGGCCTGACCCCATAGGGTGGTCCGGTTTCAATCTTAGTTCATGATCGGCCTTGGGGCTATTGCCTGGGCAGATGACGGTGCTGCTCCGCTTGCTGGCGCAGGCCAGATGATGGCCTCGGGTGCCGGTGGCTTGTATCCAAGCGACGAGTGTGGCCTCTTGGTGTTGTAGTATC